>DATFVU010000315.1:0-12349 GCA_035260145.1 Candidatus Polarisedimenticolia bacterium
ATTTCGAGCCGCGCCATGCGCACGAACGTGGCACGCGAGAGCCCGCGCGAGCGAGTATGAGACACGACGCGCCGCAGCCTGCCACGAGACACTGGGGATACGTCATGGGCCCGCGCTTGAAGGAGCGGGGTCGATCCCTTATCATGGCCGCTCCTTCTGACCCATCCTCGGAAAGGACGATGGCGACGAACCTGGCGCTCGATCTCAAACCGCTGGTCGCGGGGCAGGTCCTGGACGACGCGGCCGCCCTCGCCGCGACGAGCAGCGACTTCGGGAGGATGATCCACCGGGTCCCGGGGGTGGTGGTCAGGCCGGCCTCGACGGAGGACGTGGCGGCCGTGATCCGGTACGCCCGCGCCCACTCCGTGCCGGTCGCCACGCGCGGCGAGGCGCACACCCAGAGCGGCCAGGCGACCGTCGCCGGCGGCATTCTGATCGACCTTACCTCGCTCGACCGCATCCACTCGATCGACGCCGCGGGACTCTCCGCCGACTGCCAGGCGGGGGTGAAGTGGGAAACCCTGGTCCGACAGACGGTGCCGCAGAATCTGGTGCCTCCGGTCCTCACGAACAATCTCGGGGTCACGATCGGGGGAACGCTTTCGGTGGCCGGGCTCGGCATCGCCTCGTTCCGTTTCGGCGCCCAGGGCGACAACGTGACCGAGATGGAGGTGGTGACGGGGGCGGGGGACGTGGTCGCCTGCTCCGAGGCGAAGGACCGGGAGGTCTTCGATGTCGTGCGCTCGACGCTCGGCCAGTTCGGCGTGATCACGAGGGCGAAACTGAAGCTTCGGCGCTGCAAGCCGAAGACGCGCACCTATTACCTGCTGTACGACGATCTGGGCGCCATCATGCGGGACGCCCACGCGATCATGGAGCACGACCGCGTGGATTACCTCGAGTCGACCTGCGTCCCCTGCCCGCAGGGCTTCAGGACGGTGGGCGAGACCAAGGAGGCGTTCGCCGCCTGGTTCTTTCCTCTCCATCTCACGGTCGAGTTCGACGCCCAGTCGCCCCCCGACGACGCCCAGGTCCTGCAGGGGCTCGCCCCCTATCGCAGGACCCATGTGGAGGACCAGGGGATCCTGGGCTTCGCGGCGCGCCTGGAGCCGCTGTTCGCGATCTGGAAACGGATCGGGAACTGGGCGATGGCGCATCCGTGGACCGAGACGATCATCCCCTGGGGGGCGGCCCAGCCGTTCATCACGCAGGTTCTGGCCGGCCTTTCGCCGACGGCGCTCGGCGGCGGGCACGTCCTTCTGTGGCCCTGCCGCGGCACGGTGTCGCACATCCCCTACTTCATGTACCCTCCGACTCCCTTGGTGATGGGTTTCGGCATCCTGCCCGGAGTGCCCGCGGAGATCGTGCCACTGGCGCGCCAGCGCCTCAACATGGTTTCCGACATGAGCATGGCGGTCGGGGCGAAGCGGTACCTCTCCGGCTTCATCGAGTTCGATCGCGCGCGCTGGAAGCAGCACTTCGGCCCGCGCTGGGGCGAGATCTGCCGCCTGAAGAAGCAGTTCGATCCGGATGGGATACTGAACCCCGGCTTCATCGATTACGGTCCCTAGGAGGACCCGAGACCATGGAGATCACCGCGGATGCGCGCGAGCAGGGGCTGGCGCGCCCGTCTCTGTCCTGGATGCGTGTCGTCGGACACATCGGACGATTGGCGCTCGGGCTGATCTTCCTCGCGTCCGGAGTCTTGAAAGCGGTCGATCCGGCCGAGTTCGCCCATCAGATCGCCGGCTACGGGATCATCGGTCCGCAGCTGGCGCGCCTGACGGCGCCGGCCCTCATCGTGTTCGAGATCGCCCTCGGGGTGGCGCTCGTCGCCGGCGTCCGGCCCCTCCTGACCGCCACGGCGTCCATCCTCCTCTTGCTGGCGTTCATCGCCATCGAGGCCTACGGCATCGCGGCCGGGCGGACGGAGTCGTGCGGCTGTTTCGGCGCCTACCTGAAGCGGACGCCGGGCGAGGTGATCGTCGAGGATTTCCTGTTCATCGGGCTGGCGCTGCTGGCGATCCTCGGCCTGCGCGGCTGGGCCGGGGCGAGGCCCGGCCGGGCGGCCGTCATCCTGGTGGCGGCGCTCTGCCTGTCCACGGCGTTCGTCATCGCTTCCCCTTCGCTTCCCATCGATGACGTCGTCACGCGTCTGCGCGCCGGCCGGACTCTCGCCGACCTCGACCTCGCCGCCCGCCTGCCGCAGCTGGCGCAGGGGCGCCACCTGGTCGCCCTGATCGACGTCACCGATCCGCGCGCCGCCGAGATCGCCGCGGCGCTGGACGCGCTCGCATCGGGGTCCGGCGCCCCGCCCGTGATCGGCCTGACCCCTTCGAGCGAGCAGGAGATCGACGCGTTCCGCTGGACCGTCGTTCCCGCATTCGAGATCAAGAGCGTCGACCGGGACGTCATCAAGAGGCTCTACAGAAAGCTCCCCCGCTTCTTCGTGCTCGACTCCGGCAGGGTGGTCGCGGTGTACGACGGCGCTCCCCCTGGGGCCCGGGACCTGCTATCATCGGAGTCATCATGAAGTTTCATGAAAGGTCGTGGCGGGCCCCCGGGCTCCTGCCGATCGCCGCGCTCGCGCTCCTCGCACCCGGCGTCGCGCGCGCTCAGGCACTTGCTCCGGGAATGGTCTGCAAGCCGAACTACGATTACAGCGTCGAGGTCGACGGCCAGTTTCCGAAGAACGCCACCTTCTACCAGGGCTCGGATCCCGGCATGTATTTCGTCGACGTACCGGCCTGCAAGAACGGTCTCCTCATGGACATGAAGGCCCGCAAGGTCACGGCCGTCCCGCGCGATCTCGTCAAGGCGGTGGACGGCGGCCTGCAGCTGGCGAGCGCCGTCCCGCCGACCTCGGCCGCCTACGCGCTGGCCGTCGACCAGTCGGTCGTCAAGTTCGAAGCCGAGGACAAGAAGGTGCGGATCCTGAGGTGCCTGGATCGTCCGCCTATCGTCGGAGCGGTCGACGTGGACACGCTCGTCGCTGATCGCCCGGAATATCGGGAGGGAATGAGGGCCTACGCTCCCAACGCCGCCTCCATCGCGTCCCTCGACAAATACCCCAAGAAGGTCCAGATCGACGCCTTCTTCGCGACCTGGTGCCCCCATTGCAAGGAATACATGCCGAAATTCCTGCGCGCCATGTCCGAGGTGAAGAACCCCAACCTCAAGGTCAACCTGTATGGCGTGCCGAAGGGGTTTGGCACGGCGCCGGGACCGTGGCAGGGGCGCAACGTCAACTACATCCCGACGATCATCGTCAAGGTCGAGGGCAAGGAGATCACGCGGCTCGCCTCGCAGCCGGGCGCCGTCCCCGAGACCGAGCTGGCGGACATTCTCAAGGCGGTCAACTAGCCCGTCCGCGCTTCTTCCTCCCGGGGTCCCCGCCTCCCGCGACCGGGCGTTTCGCCTCGGAGCTCCGGGGACGCGGCTCCTCGGGACCGGCCGCCCCGCCCCTCACCGCCTCGATCTCCCGATCCCGGCGCTCTTCGATGCGGCGCCTGTCTTTGACGAAATCCTCCTCGAGCCTGCGGAGCTTCTCCTCCGACTCGGGATCCGCCAGCGCCTTCTCCCGCTCCGACCGGTACAGGATCTCGCGCTCGGCGAGGCGCGCCTCGTAGGTCTTCCGGATGGCCGCGATCCTCCGCTTCTGCTCGTCCGTCAGCGTCGCAGGGGCGGCCTCGCCGCGCTCACGGTCGCGCTGGCGCAGCTTCTCCAGGGCGATCTCGTAGGCGCTCTTCGGTGCGTTGTCGGTCATGTGCCTCCCTTCACGCTATAATGGCGCCAACCACCGGGTGCCGTCGGCGATGCCCAAGAGTCTCAAGATCGTCTGTCCCTGCTGCGACACCCTTCTGACCGTCGATCCGGTCACCGGCGCGATCCTGCTGGAGGAGCGCCGCAAGCACCGCGAGCACCAGTCGCTCGACGAGGCGCTGGGGCAGGTCAAGGCGCAGCGCAAGGAAGCGGAACAAAAGCTCGCCCGGGCCATGGATGAGGCGCGCAACCGCGACGAGATCCTGGAGAAGAAATTCCAGGAGGCTCGCAAGAAGGCGGCCGAGTCAGACGAGCCGCCGCCCCGTCCCTTCGACGCCGACTGAACGACCGGAGCGCCCTCTCAGGCTCCGGCCGGAGCCGGCGCTCTCCGGAATCGCCTCACGATGATCCGGCCCAGAAGGACCATCGTTCCGAGAACGATCACCCCGAAGATCGCGAGCAGCCAGAGACGCGACAGCGCCCCCGCCAGCGTCTGCTTCAACGACAGCCAGCGCCCCAGACCGAAGTCGGGATCGGGCGGCTGCGGGTTCACCTTCGCCTTGACCTGCGCCAGGGCGTACAGCTGCGCGCTCTCCTTCGGCGAGCGAAAAAGAAGCAGATCCGCGGCCCGTCGCATCGCCCCCGCCGTAAACGGAGAATTCGGATTCAGCGAGGCATACTTCTGGAAGTAGTCGGCCGCCTCGGCCCGCCTTCCGAGCTCCTGCAGGAGCAGGCCCATCTCGAAGTGGGCCTCGATCGCCGCCGGGCGTCCCGGGTATTTTTCGATGAGCCGTTTGAACACCGTCGCCGATTCCTCGAGCTTCGCCCGGTCGTGGCTCCCCATGCCGATGTCGTGGTCGGCGATGGCGATGGTGTACAGGACGTTGGGAAGCAGGGGATGGTCCGGATGGTCCTTCTCGAAATCCTTCAGGACATCGATGGCCTCGGCATGCTTGGCGCTCAGGCGCAGCGCCTGGGCGAACTGGAGCCTGAGCCCGGGCACGATGTCCGGAGTCGGGTTTTTATCGAGCGCGCGGCGGTACAGGTCGATCGCCTTGTCGATCTCGCCGGCCTTGTGCGCGGCGACGGCCGCCTGATACAGGAGGTTCGAGGCGCGCGGATCGTCGGGAAACCGCGTCGCCGCCTCTTCGAGGAGCCCGACCGCCGGCAGCGTCTCGTCCTGCATCAGATGCCCCTGCGCCTCGCCCCGCAGCGCCGAGACGATCTCGGCCGGCGTCGGGCAGAGCGTGCGCGCCTCCTGGAACTGCACGATCGCCTCCGCCGTCTTGCCCTGCGCCAGAAGGCTGTCGCCGCGCACCAGGTGGTCCGCCACGGTTCCGCCGAACCCCTGCGCAAAACACCTGGCGGCCGGACAGAGAAGCGCCGTCAGGATCACCATGGAGCGGACGCGGGCCCTGAGCTGGCTTGTCACGGCCGGATATTGTAGGGCATTTTGGATCTGGACGAGAATGGACGGCCGTTCCGGAGGCGCCGCCATCACATTCGACGACCATCTGTCGCTCCGGGTGGCCCGCCTGGCCACCCTTCGCCTGCGCCGCGGGCGCCGGTCGCTCCCCGCGTCGCGGGCGCTGTTCGATCAGCTGACGGCCGCCCTGCGAGCGCTCCCCGGGGAGACGCGCGCCCGCGTCCTGGCCGGGCCGGACATCCGGGGATTTCTGACCGAGGTGGAGACCTGGGTCGCCGTGCGCGGGCTGGCCCTCGCCCTTCGGGCCGGGCGGCGGCAAGGGCGCAGCGGCCGTCGTGTCCGGCGCCGCCGGATTCAGGAGCTTCTGTTCGAGCGCATCAGTGCGACGCAGTACCTCACGCTCCTGGTCCCGCGCGGCCGGATCGATACCGCCCTGCCGGCGCGCTGCCTGCGCTTCGCCCGCAAGAGGCTCGACGACGCCGTCTTCGACCTGGCGGCGCTGGTCCTCGGCCTGCGACTCCTCGAACCGCGGCCGCGGCCCCTGCGCGTCTCGCTGCGGTTTCGCGAGGAGGCCGAGCAGGGCCGACCGGGCGATCGGATCGACCTCGGAACCATCGCGGGGGCTTCGGGACCTCTCGCGATCCATCTCGTGCGGGCGCGGGGCCGCTCGCCCCGGCCCGCGGCGCCGCCGGTGAGGGCGGCTCTCCGCGGCGCCACGCTCATCCTGAGAGCGCCGGGCGCCCCCGATCGGGTCGTGCCCGGCGCCGGAACGCCCCTGATCGCCCCGGATCTCGAGCCCGGGGGACGGGCCCGTCTCGGTCGGACGGGAGCGGAGCTTCGTCTGATGCGACGGTGCATGATCCCCGGCACGCCGATCGTCCTCGCCCCCGTCGTCGAATCGACACGCCGCCGCCTGCGGGTGACGCGGGAGGACACGGACATCGGACGGCGACTGGCGCGCGCCATCCGTATCTTGAGGTTTGCGTGGCCTCAGGCGCTGCGGGAGATCGAGCGCCGCACCTTCATGGTCGTGCCGATTCGCGAGGCGGGGACGGTCAGCTATTCGATGGCCGGACGGCCGGGGATCTCGTTCATCAACGTGTTCGGCAAGTCGATCCTCGACCTTGCGGACGACCTGCTGCACGAGACCGCCCACCACCGCCTTCACGACCTGGAGGAGACCGTCGATCTTCTGGCCGCGGGCCCGGATGCCCGGGAGATCCAGGCGTTCGACTCGCCATGGCGCGGCACGCGCCGTCCCCTGCGGGGCGTCCTGCACGGCGCCTACACGTTCCTGTTCCGCGCCGAGCTGTTCGAGCGCCTGCTTCACCTCGGCGGCCGTCGCCGCCTCGTGCTCGGGGCGGACTTCGGTCGGAAAGAGGCCGCGTTCGCGCGCCGGGAGCTGCGCCGCGAGCGGCAGATGATCACCGGCGCCTTGCGGGATTTGGGCGCGGCGGGCCGCTCCGGCCTGATGACCGCCGCCGGCCGGCGGCTGCTGCGGGAGATGCGCGCCAGGCTCGAGCGTCTGCGACGCTGACGCCGGGGCCCGCGCGCGGCCCTTCCGCTCACGGCCGCCCGGTCAGGGAGCGGCGGGGGAGGACTCCTCGATGACGTGCAGGCGGCCCGCCTCGAGGCCGGTCGCCGTCTGAGTGGCGCCGTCAGGCCAGGTGATCTTGACGTCCGCCGCTGGCGCCCGGCCGCCCCTCGCGGCCCCCACGCCGAACGTGAGGATCATCTCGCTCTGCGACGCGTAGGAGGACGCGGACCGGACGGTGCGCGCCGTGGTCAGCTCGCCCGCCTTCAGGCGGACGACCGCCCCGAGGGCGTCGCGGCTCGACGTCCGTCCCACGAGACGGATCCGCACCCAGCCGTTCGCGTTCCCGCCGTCGTTTCGCAGCAGGACGGCGGGACCGTTGTTGGTGGTGACGGCGATGTCCAGGTCGCCGTCGTTGTCGAAGTCGGCGTAGGCGGCGCCGCGTCCCACCAGGGGACGCCCCAGGTCCGGTCCCGACTGTGTCTCGACCTGAGCGAAGCGCCCTCCACCCAGGCCCCTGAACAGGTGCGGGGGCTGGGCATAGGTCACCGACGGCTGCACGCGATTGATCTCGTCCTCCACGTGCCCGTTGGCGACGAAGATGTCCAGGCGGCCGTCCAGATCGAAGTCGAAGAAGAAACAGCCGAAGGCGAGGGTCAAAAGGCTCGGCTGTCCGATCCCGGCCATCGCCGCGTCGTCGATGAACAGCCCGCGCCCCTCGTTGTGGTACAGGGCCAGCATCTCGTTCGAGAAATTGCCGATCACCAGGCTCTCGCGCCCGCTGCCGTCGTAGTCGGCGGCATCGATCCCCATCGCGCCTCTCGCCCGGCCCTCCTCGCTGAAGGCGATTCCGGCGGTCTTGCCCACCTCCTCGAACGTGCCGTTCCCCCTGTTGTGATACAGGAAGTTCGGCTGCGTGTCGTTGGCCACCGCCAGGTCGGTCCAGCCGTCGCCGTCGTAGTCGAGGGCGACGATGCCCAGCGACTTTCCGGTCGGGTCGTAAACGCCCGCCTTGCGCGTGACGTCCTCGAAGGTGCCGTCCCCCCGGTTGCGGTAGAGACGATTCGTCGAGCCGCGGTACGATTCCGGCGTGCAGTACGACTTGTTGACCCCGTCCAGGGTGCAGAAGATGTCCTCACGGGGCGACCACTGCACGTAATTGCAGGCGAACAGATCGGGTCGGCCGTCCCGGTCGTAGTCGACCCAGGTGGCGCTGGTCCCGAACCCGGGGTCGGAGACTCCCGCCTTCGCGGTGACGTCCTCGAACGTCCCGTCGCCCCGGTTGCGGAACAGGCGGTCGGGACCGAGCCCGTTGACGAAGAGATCGACGTCGCCGTCGTTGTCGTAGTCGGCGGCGGCGACGCCGATACCGTACATCTCGACGGCCAGCCCGGCCTTCTTCGTCGCGTCCTCGAACGTCCCGTCGCCCCGGTTTCGATACAGGACCAGGGTCGTCGGCCGGCGGCGCTTCTCCGGCCAGTCGGCGCTCTGAACGAAGAACAGGTCCTGGTTGCCGTCACCGTCGTAATCCAGGAACGCCACGCCGGAGCCCATGGTCTCCGGCAGGTACTTCTTGCCGAACGCCCCGCTGTTGTGCGTGAAGTGGATCCCGGCGGAGCGGGTGACGTCGGTGTAGACCACCGGATTCCCGGCAGGCGGCTCCGTCGGGGCGGCCGCGGCCGGCACCGTGTTCCTGCGCCCGCACCCCGCGAGGGCAAGCGCGGCGAGCAGCAGGCATAGGGCCACCCGTCTCATCGCCCCGCCCCCCGGCCGCGAGGCACCTCCGCCGATGCGGCCCGCTGCGCGGCGGCGCCGGCGCCCGGCGCATAGCGGTTCACGTGCTCGTGGATCGGCTGGCGCTCCAGGTTCAGCTCGGCGTTCTTGAGGCGGTACGGACCGGTGATCGACTGGGCCGACTCGTCCGCCTTGAAGCGCGTGTAGAGGGTCTCCTCGCGGCTCTCTTCCGCCTCACGGCCGAGCGCGCGGTAGCAGAGCATCAGATTGTAGTGCGCCGTGAGATCCTCCGGGTCGACGCGCAGCGTGTTCTCGAACTCGGCGATCGCCGCCTTGTACTGGCGCTTCAGGAAGAGGATGCGGCCGATCTGGTTGCGGACCACCCGGTCGCGCGGAAACTTCTCGGCGGCGGCGCGCAGGTGGCGGAGGGCGTCGTCGTAGCGGCCGCGCGCCTTCATCGACAGCGCCAGGAAGTAGTGGGCGCTCGCCAGGTCCGGCTTGATCGCCAGGGCCCGCGCCAGCACCGGCCGCGCCGCCTCGTGGCTCCCTTCCTGAATCAGCACCCGCCCGATGTTCACGTAGCCGTCGGCGTAGTTGGGGTCCAGCGCCACGACCCTTTCGAACGCCTGCTTGGCCGCCACCAGGTCTCCCTGCAGCAGCATGCCGATGCCGTAGTCGTTGACGCGCTCGCGGTCCATCGGCTGCGGCCGCGGCGGACGGGGAGTCGTGACCCGCCCCGGCGGCAGCAGCGGCAGCGTCACGCTGTCCTCGGCCACCACCACGACCGGCAGGTCCGGAATCTCCTTGATCTGCCCCGACACGCGCGACGTGTCGCCCGTGAAATGGAAGACGCGGTCATCGAAATCGCGGGAGACGGCCTCGGGGGGCGAGGCAGGATCGCTCACGCCGGCGAACGAGAACTGCGTGTTGTACCAGTGGAACTTGCGATAGTTCATGCGCGCGCTGATGGTGATCGGGCCGCGCGCGTCGCCCGGGATCGTGACGCGGAATCGGCCGACGTCCGCGGCCCCCGGCGGGATGAGGCGCGCGTACACCAGCGCCCGCGCCGCCCAGGCGTTGCGCTTGTTGATCTCGTTGCCGTGGGCGTCGATCAGGAGCGACCGGTAGCGGTGCGCGCCCGCCTCGACCGGCCCCTTGCCCCCGTCTTCGATGTAGCCGCTCCAGAACAGAATCCTGCCGCGGGCGTCCACCACCTTCAGCTCCAGCCAGACGTCGAAGGCATCCACGGTCCCGCCCGGAAAGAAATGCCCCACGCCGCGCGTGCGGGCCACCACGTCGATGCGGTAGGTCTTCCCCGGCCGCAGGAACGGAGCGGCCCGATCGAGTGGCGCCACCAGGACCGGCCGTTGGCCCTTTGGAACGAGCCCTCCGGCCACTGGAGTGCCCGCCGATCCAGCGTCCGGAAGCTCGGGGAAGAACCCCGCCACCTGCGGCTCGAGCCCGGGAGCCCTGGCCGGCTCGCGCGCCGGAGCGCGCTTTCCCGGGATCTCCGGTCCCGTGGCCTCGCTGGCCGCGAACACGTCGACGGTCACGATTCCGGCGCGCAGGAAGTCGGTCGTCGCCTTGAGCTGCCCGTCGTCGCGATTGACGAAGGGGACGGCCGTGTTCGCTCCCGGAAAGCGGTGCGAATGGACGAAGCCGCCCCGGTTCCCCTGGTCGTCGGAGCGGACCAGCGGCATGTGGCAGTCGCCGCAGTCCTTCGCCTTGTCGGGATAGTAGAAGGCGCGCGCCCCCTGCCCCGAGACACCGCTCCCCTGCCAGGCGTCGTACTCGTTGAATCCGCGGAACCAGCGGTAGTTGTTCACCGGCACGTCGAGGTGCACCTTGTGGCAGGCCGAGCAGAACTCGGCCCGGTTCGAGCGGTGGAACGGCTTCAGCATCGTCGCCTTGTGCGGGCCCGGATCGAGCCGCGTCATGTAGTCGTGCAGGAGGTGCAGAGCCGGGTTGCCGCTCGCCACCAGGCGGTGCATCTGCGGATACTCCAGCACATATCCCCCCTGGCCCATCGTGTCCTTCACCGCGACGATCGAGTGGCACACCAGGCAGCCGATGCCGGCCTGCGCCTGCGGCGTGTCGATCTGCTCCACGATCGGCCGATCCATGCGTCCCGTCAGGAGCACGGCCTGATCGTGGCAGCCGCCGCACCATTTCGACGGCTTCGTGCCGGCGACCTCCTGCATGTACTCGATCGACTTGCGGTACCACTGATTGTTGAACGACGAGAAGTGATGCATGGAGGACTGCCACTGCGCGGTGATGTCCGGGTGGCAGCCCTTGTTGCCGCAGGCCTTCGACTCGAGGAAGAAGTCGTGCGGGATCAGACGATCGCCGACGGTCGAGACCGACGACGGGAAGAAGGGGCTCTTCTCTCCGCCGCCCTCCTCGAACGGGGTGAGGGGGGCGGTCGTCGGGTTCACGATCGTCGCCGCGGGCGGCGGGAACAGCCACCGGCGCCCCCGCACCGCGACGGGAAGGGCGATGACGATCAGAAGAGCCAGGGCGACGCGGCGGCTGCCCAGGCGCTTCCCGCGGGCCGCCTGCCACACGATGCCCGCGGAGAACGCCAGGACGGCCGATCCGACGTGGAGATACAGGACCGGCTTCCACCGGCTCGCCGTGCCGGTCACCGCCAGAACGAGGCTGGTGGCCACGGCGAAGGAGGCGGCCGCGGCGACCGCGGCCAGCCAGCGCCGCGCGGCCGGGGGCCTGGAGCGCGCCAGGAGGCGCCGCACGGCCGAGGGCCCGCGCGCGATCAGGACCGCGACGATGAGGACCCCGGCGACGACGTGCGCCACCACCTGCGCGTGATAGAAGATCGTCGCCGAATCGAACGCCGCCAGGTAGCCGGCGTTCACAAGCTCGAAGATCAGCAGGGATCTCAACAGGAGCGTGCTGCGTCGCGGCCCGCCGCGGCGCTCCGTCGAACTCCCGGCTCCGGCCGGAGCCGGAGTCTCGTTCACCCCGCGCGGGTCCGCCATGTCAGCCGGCCGCCTCGTCGGGATCGACGCCGTGCTTTCGCACGTAGTAGGCCAGATTGCGTTGATCGATCCCCAGAAGCCGCGCCGCCTCCTTGCGCACCCCCTTCGAGCGGCGCAGGGCCTCGACCAGGACCTCCTTTTCCCTGGCGGCCACAGCGGAGCGGATGTTCAGGTCGGGGCCGTCCGCGGCCGGGGGCGCGCCGGCCGAAGCGGCCAGCCCGCCGACCGGCGGCAGGTCGAGCGAGGTCAGGGCCGTCCCCGGATCGAGGATCAGGGCCCGCTCGATCACGTTGCGCAGCTCCCGCACGTTCCCGGGCCAGGGATAGGCCCTGAGGTCGTCCAGAACTTCCGGTGTTATCCCCGGCGCGGGGCGCCCCAGTCGAGCCGCGATCTCGCCCGCGAATCGGGACGCGAGGAGCGGAATGTCGTCCGGGCGGTCGCGCAGCGGAGGGAGCTCGATGCGCACGACGTTGAGTCTGTAGAAAAGGTCCTGCCGGAAGCGACGATCGGCGACCAGGGCATCGATGTCGCTGTTGGTCGCGGCGATGACCCGCACGTCGACGCGCGTCGGCCGCTCGTCGCCGACTCGATCGAATTCACCGTCCTGCAGCACGCGCAGAATCTTCGCCTGGGCCGTGAGCGGCATGTCGGCGATCTCGTCCATGAACAGCGTGCCGTTGTGGGCCAGCCGAAAGCGCCCCTCGCGGTCCGCCACGGCGCCGGTGAACGACCCCCGACGATGGCCGAAGAATTCGCTTTCCCACATCTCCATCGGTATCGCGGCGCAATTCACCCGCACATACGGCCCCTTCGATCGGCGGCCCCGGCGGTGGATCAGGCGCGCCACCAGCTCCTTGCCGGTCCCCGACTCGCCGAGCAACAGCACGGTCGCAT
>DATFVU010000316.1:0-5766 GCA_035260145.1 Candidatus Polarisedimenticolia bacterium
CCCCTGGACCGGTCCTCCCGGACCTGGTGACGCTCACCGCGCACTTGATGTACGGGCCTCAGGGGGCCGCGGCCCTGCGCGTCCGAGGCGATCTCCGACTCGCCCCCCTGATCGAGGGCGGGGAGCAGGAGGGCGGGCTGAGGGCGGGGGCCGAACCTCTGGCCGCCCTCGCGGGATTCGGCGCTGTGGCGCTTCTGGCGATGCGGGAAGGCGGGCGCCGTGCCAGGGAGTCCGAGGCGCGCGCGGCAAGCTTCCGGTGCTCTGCGGCCTCAGGGATCGACGGCCTTCTGATGACGGGTCATCCCGACCGACGCGTGCCCGGACACGTCAGCCTCTGTGTGGGGGGCGTGGATGCGGAGGCGATGCTCCGGGACCTGGACACCGAGGGGATCGCGGCGGCCAGCGGCTCGGCCTGCACCACGGCCGTGCGCAAGCCATCGCATGTCCTCGAGGCGATTGGCCTGGATCCCGTGACCGCCCGCGGGGCTCTGACGTTCAGCTTCGGCGATCTGAACAATGACGACGAACCCAATCTCGTGTCGCAGGCGCTCTCCCGGATCGTGACGCGGCTGCGCTCGCTGAGCCTGCTGCCGCGCGGCGGCCGATGATCAATCGAGGGGGTCGAGCACCAGACCGGTGAGAATCTTGGGGAAGAAGTAGGTCGATTTCTGCGGCAATCGGAACCCGCCGCGCGTCACCTCGATCACCTGCTCGATACGCGTCGGATTCATCTGAAAGCCGATCTGGGCCCGCCCGGCCGCGACCCCCTCGTACACCTGGCGGGCCTCCTTCGCGTAGTCGAGGTTCAGCTGGCGCGCCTGGGCCTCCACGCTGATGCCCAGGATGCCCTCCAGGACGAGGCGATGCAGCAGAATCACGTCCAGGCGCCGCAGCGGCTCGGGGGTCGCGGCCATCTCGGGACCGCCCAGACCCTCTCCTTCCTTCCATTCCGCCAGCCAGAAGCTTCCGGGCAGCACCACGCCGAAAACGCCGGGGCGGCTGGCCCTCGACGATAGATCCCGGGAGAGATCCTCGGGCGTCGCCTTCTGCGTCAGGCGGAACCGGGTCCCCATGTCCCGGAGAAACCGCTCCGGTTCGTGGCCGCCCAGCGAGTGGACCAGCCGATGGATCGGATAGATCGCGAGCCCGGGGTCCTGAAGGCTGCAAAGGAAGCCCAGGACATGCTCCGCGTCTCGATGTCCGCGGGCGCGCCGCTCGTCCCGATAGGCCAGGGCCGATTCGTAGCGGTGATGCCCGTCGGCGATGAGGGCCCACTCCTTGCGGAGCCGGTCCGTCAGGAAGCCCGTGCGCTCGGGGTCGGACACCCGCACGATCCGGCTGATCGTCCCGTCGTCGTCACGCGCCTGCCCCACAGGCGGCCCCTCCATCGCGGCGGTCACCAGTCGCGCGACGTCGCCGCCCGAATCCGGGTGCAGGAGAAAGATGGAGCTCAGATGAACGCGCGTGGCCGACAGCAATCGAGTGCGGTCGTCACGCGGCTCATCGAGGGTGCGCTCGTGCGGAACGATCGAGCCGCCGCCGAGCGGCTCCAGGGTCAGGCGCGCGAAGAAACCGCGGCGCACCGCCTCCCCGCCGGTGGGCGGGCGGTAGCGCTGTTCGCAGACGTAGTACGCCGGCTCGGCGTCGCGGGTCAGGATTCCGTTGAGCACCCATCCCGCGAGGCGACGTCGCGCGGCCTCGTACGGATCCTCCCCGGCCGGCGGACGTGGCAGGTCGACGTGCACGATGTTGTGCTCGTGGCGGGCCGCCCGTCGGGCGCGCTGCTCCTCCGATTGCACGTCGTAGGGCGGCGCCACCAGACGGTCGAGATCGGCGCCCAGGTGCGGGGCGTAGCCCAGGGCACGGAAGGGCGCGATGTCGGGCATCAGAGCCGGGTCACAGGTGCTCGAGACCCAGGCGCGCCTCGAGCTTGTGGATGAAATCCGATTCGATCACGCCCGTCGAGCGTCGATCGACGAGCACCCGCACCTTGTTCACCCGATCCACGCCGGTCACCAGGATGCGGGCGCGCATCTTGAGCTCGGACCCCTGCTTCGAGGGCGTGACCACGCCTTCCAGAGACACCTTCCCCGCCCTGATCTTGATCATCTGGACGATGTGGTAGCCGCCTCCGAGCGTCGGCGGCGGATCGCCGACCTGCAGCGGGTAGTCGTCCTGCTTGAAATCGACGAACGAGGTCTTGACGATGTGCGCCGTCTCGTCGAGCACCTCGGGGGCGTGTCCCTCGGCCTTGAGGGACTCCAGGAGTCCTTTCCACAGCTTGGCCGGACGCACTTTGTAGAGACGCACCAGGTACGACGACTGCATCTCGGGAGGCGCTTCCGACCCGGCCGAACCCTGGGCCTGGGCGTCCTCGCCCGGTGCCATCGCCGGCGGGGCGGCCTCGGCGGCCGGCGTCGTTTGCGGCACGGGCTCGCTCGACCCTCCGCCGGCCGGAGGCTCCTGCCGCGCCGGAATCGGCGACCACGGTGCTACCAACATCAGCAGGGCGAGTCCCGCGGCGAGCGGGCGGGCGCGCGGCGGCATCGGAAGGGGGCGCTTCGAGACGGCGCTGTGCATGGGCGCAAAAGTATAGCACGCGGGTTTCGGGCGGAAACGGGAAGGGGATCAGGCGCCCGCGGAATGGACCTTGAGCGGGGGCGCGCCTTCGGCGATGGCGGTCATCGCTGTCGCGAGATGGTCGAGCTTGAACGGCTTGTCCACGCACGTGCAGCCCGAGGTGTCGAGGAAGCGGCGGGTGTCGGGGTGAAGCGTGTCGCCCGACGCGAAGATGACGCGCCGGGCAAGATCGGGCCAGCGCCTCTTGATTTCCTGGAACAGCTGCTGGCCGTCCATCTCCGGCATCTTGAGGTCGAGAAGAAGAACATCGTACGAGCGGCGCTCCAGTTTCTGCAGGGCCTCGCGGGCGCCTCCGGCGGTGTCGACGGTGTGCCGGCCGTCGCGGCCGAAGGCGTCGACGATCAGATCGAGGATGACCGCCTCGTCATCGACGGCGAGGATGGCGAGCGACCGGGGCGGTCGGTCCTCCCGGCCCGAGGCGGCCCCCTCACCCGCTCCATCCATCGGCGCCTCCGCCACGACCGGCAGCTCGATGTGGATGTGGGTGCCGTCGCCGGCGCGGCTGTCCGCCCAGATCCGGCCGCCGTGGTCTTTGATGATGCCGTAGGATACCGAGAGCCCGAGGCCGGTTCCCTCCCCCACGGCCTTGGTCGTGAAGAAGGGGTCGAAGATCTTGCTCAGCACCTCGGGGGCCATGCCGGGGCCGTCGTCGGCGACCTCGAGCCGGATGATGCCGTCCCGCGACGCGGTGGCGATCGTGAGCGTTCCGTGGCCCCTGTGTCCCGCGACGGCGTGCTGCGCGTTGTTGATCAGGTTCAGGAGCACCTGCTGCATCTGGTTGAAGTCGAGCATCGTCTTCGGGATGAGGGGATCGAGCTTCTTCACGACCTTGAGGTTGTTCACGCGCAGCTGGTAGGCCTTCAGGTCGATCGTCTTTTCGATGATCCCGTTCAGCCCCAGGTAGCGCTTCTCCGACGGATAGCGTCGCGCGAACGCCAGCAGGTTCTGGACGATCTTCTGGCAGCGCAGGGCCGACTCGAAGATGCGCTCCACGCTCTTGCGCTGCCGGGCGTCCATCTGCCCGCCCATCAGGAGCTGGGCGTATCCGAGCACGCCGGTCAGGGGATTGTTGAGCTCGTGGGCCACGCCGCTCACCAGCTCTCCCATGGCGGACAGCTTCTCCGTCACTTGAAGGGACCGCCGCGCGCCCTTCAGGTCCGTGATGTTCTTGATGATGCCCACCGTTCCGTACGGCAGGCCCGACTCGTCGCGCAGGGGGGAGGCGGCCACCAGGACGTCGCGCGTGCTTCCGTCGCTCGTGCGGATCGCGGTCTCGACGCCCTGGAGCGGCCGGGCGTCCTCGAGGAGATTCTGGATGCGCTCGCGCGCCTCGGCCTCCGGATAGAGATCGAGGCAGTTGGTTCCGAGGATTCTCTCCCGCTTCAGGCCGAGCATGCTCTCGCCCCCGCGGCTGAACTCGGTGAAGCGCCCCTCCATGTCGGTCGTATAGATCAGATCCGGAAACTGGTCCAGGATCTTCTGCAGCTTCTCCGCGGCCTCCTTGCGCGAGCGCGCGTCGGTTCGCATCTGCTCGTAGAGCAGCGCGTTCTTGATGGCGTTGGCGGAGGCGTTCGCGACCACCTTGCAGGCCATGATCTCGTGGTTGGTGAAGCGGCGCTCGATTCGCGCGGCGCGCAGGAACAGCATGCCGAGCAGGGTGTCCTGGTAGAGGATCGGCAGGACCATGATCGAGTGATAGCCGAGCTTCTCCAGGGTGGCCTTCAGCGGCTCCATCAACGGCTCGCGCGACACGTCGTTGATCACCACCGTCTCCCGGGTCTCGATGGCGCGGCGCACTTCGGGGTATTTGTCCATGTCCAGGATGAGCCCGGAGATCTTCGGATCGTCGCTGCTGGCCAGGACCATGCAGCGGTCGTTCTTCTCGTCGACCGTCAGGATCGAGCAGCGCCGCGCCTCGACCATGAGGGCGATGCGCTGCGCGATCAAATAGAGCACTTCCTTGATGTCCAGGGTCGACGTCGTGGCGGACGTGACCTCCTGGAGCGTCTTGAGCTCCAGCGCTTCCCGCTCGATCTTCCCCGCGCGGGCCTGCTCGGCGCGCCCCTGATGCACCAGGTGGCCGTAGTAGAGCGCCGCGGTGTAGAGAAACGGAACGCGCAGCAGGAGCGACTCGAGGTCGACGGTGACATCGTCGTGGAACCGCGTCACGTAGAGATAGAATCCCGAAACCAGCGTGGCGCCGGCCATGATCCGCTTCAGGTCGCTTCCGAGGGCGGCCAGAATCAGGTTGAGGAAAAAGGCCAGCGGCAGATCGGTCCCCTCGAGGCCCGCGCGAAACAACCCGAGTGACAGAAGGAAGGTGTCGGAAATCAGGACGAGGTATTCCAGCCGTCGCGATCGGAACAGGCGTTCCGGAAGACAGCTCAGCGCGATGTTGCTGGCCGCGAACGCCAGGATGAGCCCGACTTCGAAGGCGTGCGGGGTCGCTCCCGGGGGCGACAGGATCAGGGCCGTGGCCAGGATGAGGACCCAGCGCAGCGCCAGCCTGAGCGTTTTCGCGCTGGCGCGCTCCAGCGGCTGAATCCAGGCCCCTCGAGTCAAGGAAACTCCCCCGTCGGCAGACTCCGACGGGGCGCAAATATAGTGTCTGGAAGGGGGGGTGCAAGGATCCCGGCTCCCAAACCCTTACGCTCCTTGACTTTTCGCGATCGCCGCGTAAAATCAATCCGCCATGCGACTCCTGCGTTGGATGCTTGTGCTCGTTTGCGCCGCCGTGTGCCTGCTGCAGCCGGCCGCCTTCGCCGCCACCAGCGGACCCGTGACCGATGCGTCGAAGATCAAGGAGATCGACTGGACCGGCCTTTCGGAGTCCCAGAAGAAAACCGCGCTCAAGGTCATGAACTCGAGCGGCTGCAACTGCGGATGCAAGATGACGGTGGCCGGCTGTCGCGTGAGCGACGAGAACTGCAGGCGCAGCCTGATTTTCGCGCGCACCATCATCGATGCCCTCCGGGAAGGGAAACCGGAGGCGGAGGTCGTCCGGGTCCTCAAGGCGAAGTCCGACACGTTCGTCGAGGCCAAGCTGCCGGAGGATTCGGGCGTGGCCTACAAGATCGAGACGGGCCACAGTCCCGTGCGCGGTCCCAAGGAGGCGCCGGTCACCAT
>DATFVU010000317.1:0-5464 GCA_035260145.1 Candidatus Polarisedimenticolia bacterium
TAACGCTTGCGACAGGCGGACTCCCTCAGGTTGACATCCCCGCATGTCTCGGCTACGTTCCCGGCCTTTCGGGGTCACATGCCGGGATCCGCAGCCCTTCCCGCGTCTCGCGTTCGCCTGCGCCGCGGTTTGCGTCGAGGCGGCCACGCCTGCTGGGTCATGTTGCGCGTGACCGTGCCGACCTTCGTCGCCATGGATCTCCTGCGCAGGCTCGGAGTCATCGATGCGATCGGTGCTTTCTGCGCCCCGCTCATGGCGGTCTTCCGGCTCCCCGGAGAGGCGGCGATCCCGGTCCTCCTCGGCTATCTCGTGAACGTCTACACCGCGACGGCGGCGCTCGGCAGTCTCGGGCTCTCCGGCGGCCAGGTGACGACCCTCGGGCTGATGATCGGATTGGCTCATCAGGTCGTGGTCGAGACCATGATCCTGAGCGCGGCCGGGGCGCGCGCCTGGAGGCTTCTGATCTATCGCCTGTCGATGTCGCTCCTGATCGGCTGGGCCGCGTCGCGCCTGTTCATCGAGCCGGGGCCGTGAGCGGGTTCGGGTGGATCGGAACGGCGCTTCCCTGGAGCGCGTCGCCCGCGGCGGCCGTCGCGGGCGCGGCGATCTCCGGAGCGCGGTTCACCCTCGTCATCGCCGCCTTCCTCGTTCCGGCTCTGGTGCTCTACGAAATGCTGGCCCCCCTGCCGGTGTTCGGGCGCTGGGGGCGCGCCATCGGGCCATGGCTCTCCCGGCTCGGGATGTCGCCGCCCTGCGCCGTGCCGCTCGCCGCTGGGATATTTCTCGGAATCGCCTACGGCGCGGGGGTGATCATTCCGATCGCCGAGGAGAGGAAGATCGGCCCGGACGAGCTGCACAGCCTGGGCCTCTTCCTCTGCACCTGCCACGCGATCATCGAGGACACCCTGCTGTTCGCCCTCGTCGGGGCGAGCGGCCCCGGCGAGGTCGCTCGGCGGATGCTGCTTCTGGCGGGCCTTCGAATCCTGCTGGCGCTGGCGATCCTGTCAGGGCGGCAGGCGCTGCTGCGGGGGAAAAAACCCGCGCCCGCGCTGGAATAGGGGAGGGAGCGCCCCTATATTCCCCGCACCGCATTGGAGCGGCGGAGGCGGGCATGCCCGGATCGTCCGGTCGCGAGATGGTGCAGGGGGTGGCGCAGGACGACCCGTCCGCCGTTCCCGCCAGGCGCCGCACCGATCTCCTGGTCGGCAGCGGCCCGGCGATGACCCAGGTCCTCGAGCTGATCGCCGTCGCCGCCCGCACCGAGATTCCGGTCGTCATCCAGGGGGAGAGCGGGACCGGCAAGGAGCTGGTCGCCCGGGCGATCCACTACACAGGCCCGCGCGCCGCGCGCCCGTTCCTGACCATGAATTGCGGCGCCATCCCCGAGACCCTCATGGAGGACGAGCTGTTCGGGCACGTCCGCGGCGCTTACACCGGCGCTCACGGAGACAAGCGCGGGGTGTTCGAGGAGGCGGAAGGGGGCAGCCTGTTCCTGGACGAGATCGGCGACCTGTATCTGTCCTGCCAGGTCAAGCTACTGCGCGTGCTGCAGGAGCAGGAGATTCGCCGCCTCGGTGAGACCCGCAACCGCAAGGTGAACGTCCGGATCATTGCGGCGACGAACAAGGATCTCAAGTCGGAGATGGAAGCCCGGCGCTTTCGGGAGGATCTGTATCATCGCATCGGCGTGCTGCCGATTCACCTGCCGCCGCTGCGGGAGAGACGGGAGGACATCCCCCTCCTCGTCGATCAGTTCCTGCGCCAGTTCAATCACGAGCTGGGGCGGCAGATCCGGGCCTTCACGCCGCAGGCGCTCGAGAGGCTGAAGGCGCATTCCTGGCCCGGCAACGTGCGCGAGCTCGAGAACCGGATCAAGCAGGCGATGGTGATGGCCAAGGGGGACGTGATCGACGTCGAGTCACTCGGATTATTCTCGGGCGCGGGCCCCGGCGCTCCGTTCCCATCCTTCAAGAAGGCGAAGGCGGAGTTCGTGCGCGGCTACCTGGTTCAGTGCCTCATGGCCGTGCAGGGGAACGTCGCCGCTGCGGCGCGCCTGGCGAGGAAGGATCGCAAGGACTTCTACGACCTCATGAAGCGGCACCACGTTCTCCCCGCGGATTACCGCAGATAGCCTTTCGCCCTCTCCCCGGTCCTTCTCGTGCCGTCAGGTGAAGACCTGTTCGATTTTTCCGTCGGCGGGCTCATCGGGCGGCCCCGCGGGCGGTGGTGATTCCCCACGCTCGGAGTAAAAGCCCCCCGCGCAGAAACGTGATTGGGCTCGCCCCGAGGGGAAAATCCCCCGCGAAGGATAGCGAGATCTGTCACCGTTCACTCAGGCGCCGAGGGCCCTCCCTTCCAACCTCCTGAAAACAAACGGCCGAGTCTCCGGCCGAATCCTGTGCTCCAGGGGCACGCCCTTCGCAGTACGGGGGGCCGGAGGTCTGTCCGATGGGGTCCGCCAGAAGAGCGCAGCCGGAGCAGGGGTCGGTGGAGAAACCGGACGCATCGACACCCGAGATCACCGAGCGGGTGCTGGGCTACTTCCGCCGCAATTCGGAGGCGATGGACTCGGTCGAGGGGATCGCCCGCTTCTGGGTGCACGGGGACAGGAGCGCGGTCGAGCACGCCGTCGCCGATTTGCACCGGCAGGGTCTTCTCGACAGACGCCTCATCGGCGGCACGGCCTTCTACTCTCTCCACAGGGATACCGCTCCGGCGATCGTTCACGCGGCCGCGGCCTCCAGCGCTTTCGGAGACGCCGGCCCCTCCAGTCCCTGGGTCCCCGAGGCCCCGGGGCGTCTCCTGGTCATCGACGACGACGTCTCGGTCCGGCAATTCCTCGTGGCGGCCCTGACCGAGAAAGGGCACAGCGTCGCCGCGGCCGAGAACGGTGCGCGCGGCATCGAGATCTTCCGGGCGCACCCGTGCGACCTGGTCCTGACCGACATCCGGATGCCCGGCATGTCGGGGCTCGAGGTCCTCAAGACGGTGAAGCAGCTCCGCCCGGACGCCGAGGTGATCGTCGTCACGGCGCACGCCAGCCTCGAGACGGCGATCCAGGCTCTGCGCGACGGCGCGTACGACCTGATCACCAAGCCGCTGCCCGAGCTCGAGGCGCTGTATCGCGTCGTCGATCGGGCCCTGGAGAAGCGGCGCCTGGCCGAGGAGAACCGCCTGCTGGTGGGAAACCTCCAGTCGCGCAACGTCGAGCTCACCGAGACGGTGGCCCGCCTGGCGGCGGTCAACGAGATCGGCAAGGCGACCACCGGCCTTCTGGACACCGGCGGCCTGTACGACTCGCTGGTGCGCCTGGTCGCCCAGCATCTCAAGGCGCGCCGCGTCTCCGTCCTCGTCTCCGAATCCGACAGCGACACGATGACCCTCGTCGCCTCGATCGGCATTCCGGAGGAGGAGGGGCTCAAGAGGACGGTCCGGGTGGGGGAGGGGATCTCCGGGCGCGTCGCGGCCACACAGTCCCCGCTCTTGGTGCAGGACATCGAGAAGACCGATCTGAAGACCCTGCGGACCGGGGCCAAGTACTCCACCGCCTCCTTCATGGTGACGCCCCTGACGGTGTCGTACCCCATCCGCTACCAGCGCCGGCGCGTCGGCGTCATCAACGTGAGCGACAAGCACTCCGGCGAGCCGTTCACCGAGCAGGACCTGGAGTTCCTCTCGACCCTCGCGTCGCAGATGGCGGTCGCCATCGAGAACGCACGGCTGGTGGAAGAGATGGAGGGAGGGTACCTCGCGGCGCTCGTCGGCGTGATCTCGTCGATGGAGGAGCGGTCCCCGGAGAGTCGCGGACACTCGGCCCGGGTGGCGGAGCTGGCGTCGGCGGTCGCGCGGCAGATGGGGCTGCCGGAGGAGCGCGTGGAGATCCTCGTGCGCGCGGCCGCCCTGCACGAGCTGGGACGCCTGGCCGCCCGGCCGGAGGAGCAGGAACGGTCCGGTGGGGGGCTGTATCCGGGCGGAGAGTGGTTTCCGGTGGCGGTGATGGCGACGGAACGGCTCCTCGCTCCCATCGCGTCGCTGCGTCCGGCGCGGGAGATCATCCTGCACTCCGCCGATTGGTTCGATGCCGCGCCGGCTCCGTTTGGCGGAGATCGTCCGTCCATCCCGGTCGAGACGCGCATCCTCGCGGTCTGTGAGGACTTCATTCGCCTCTCGTCCGGAGATGGCCCGGACTCGCGGCGCCTCGCGTTCGAGACCATCCGAAAGCTGTCGGGTCGCAAACACGACCCGGAGGCGGTGGCGGCGCTGGCGCGCGTCGTGAACGGGGGGAGGCGATGAGACTCGTCCCCGGCCTCCGCCCTCGCGCGCTTCCTTTATTGATCGGCCTCGCCGTGGGGACCCTGTTCCTGGGAACAGGCGAGGCCGCGGCCCAGGCGATCACCTTCGACAGCGCCAGCAACACGGTGGGCCTCAACGTGAACAGCCTGACCTGGGCGCACACCGTCGGTTCGGGGAACGACCGGATCCTGGTGGTGGGCGTGTCGATTCGCGGCAATGCCACGGCGACCGGCGTGACCTACGGTGGCCAGGCCCTGACCTTTGCGGGGGGAGTGAGCAACGGCGGGTCCAACCGGGCGGAGATCTGGACGCTCCTCGCGCCCCCTACCGGGACCGCGAACGTCGTCGTCAGTCTGTCTGCGCCGGTTCACGTGGTCGGCGGCGCCTCCTCCTTCTCCAACGTCGACCAGACGACCCCGTACGGCGCCTTCACCTCCACGACCGGCAACACCAGCCCGATCTCGCTCGCGGTGACGAGCGCCGTCGGCGAGGTGGTGATCGACACGGTCGTCACGAACGGCGACGTCGCGAGTCTGGCCGCCGGGGCCAGCCAGACCGAGCGCTGGAACAATTTCACGGGCGGTAACGCCAGCAACGCCCGCGGAGCCGGCAGTACGCAGGCGGGGGCGGCCTCGGTGACGATGAGCTGGACGATGGGCGCGCCCAAAGCGTATTCGATCGGGGCGATCTCCCTGAAGCCGGTGCCGCCGCCCGTGCTCAACATTTCGAAAACCGACGCTCCGGACCCGGTCGTCGCCGGATCGAACATCACCTACACCATCAGTTACAGCAACACCGGTCCGACTCGAGCGACGGGGGTGGTGATCACCGACACGATTCCCGCCAACACCTCTTTCGTGTCGGCCTCCAACGGTGGGTCGCTGGCCGCAGGCGTGGTGACCTGGAACATCGGCAATTTGAATGGGGGCGCCTCGGGAACGAGGACGCTGGTGGTGCAGGTGGCCAGCCCGCTGAACAACGGAACGGTGATCACCAACGGCACCTACAACATCGACTCGAACGAGACGACCCTGACCGCTGGTGCCGCGGTTACCACGACGGTGTCGTCGGCCCCGGTGATGACGATCAGCAAGACGGATGCCCCGGACCCGGTGAACGCGGGGAGCAATATCACGTACACGCTGAGTTATTCGAACACCGGGAACATGAA
>DATFVU010000318.1:0-7019 GCA_035260145.1 Candidatus Polarisedimenticolia bacterium
TTCCCCTACGGCATCTACGCGATCCCCGAGATCTCGATGGTCGGCAAGAACGAAGAGGAGCTGACGGCGGCGGGCATCCCCTACGAGACGGGGGTGGCCCGCTATCGGGAGATCGCCCGGGGCGCCATCCTGGGAGACGACTCGGGCTTTCTGAAGATCCTGTTCCACCGCGAGACGCGCCGGCTGCTCGGGGTGCACATCATCGGCACCAGCGCCACGGAGCTGGTGCACATCGGCCAGGCGGCCCTGGCGCTGGGCGGGACGCTCGACTATTTCGTCGACACGGTGTTCAACTATCCCACCTTCGCCGAGTGCTACAAGGTGGCCGCCCTGGACGGCTACAACAAAGTCGGCCCGCCGGGATGAATCGCCGCGCGGCCGTCATCCTGTGTCTGGCGGCGGCATGGACGGCGCCCGCCGCGTCCGCCCGGGCCTCCGAGGAGCGCCCCGATCGAGGCGCCCTTCCGCTCGGCTACACCGCTTCCGCGTGGGACGAGGCGCTGGCCGCAGAAGAGCAGTACGCGGCGCTTCTGGACCGGGCGCGCATCGGGCGCACGCACGAGGCGCTGACGCGCGAGCCGCATCGGGCCGGCACCGAGGGGGCGCGCCGCGTGGCGCTGTTCATCAAACAGGAGGCGGACAAGTCCGGCTTCCGCGCCGAGGTCGTCTCGTACGAGTTCTACAACTCCCACCCCGGGCCGCGATCGATCGAGCTGACGGCTCCCGTCAAGGCGCGGCTGTCCCTCGTCGAGGATCGCATCCCGGAGGATCCGTTCACGATGAATGCCGCGGAGCATCCTGCGTTCTGCGCCTACAGCGGCTCGGGGACGGCGGAGGCCGAGGTGGTGTATGCGGGGCAGGGGACGGCGGCGGAATTCAAGGCCCTGGACGATCGAAAGATTTCCCTGGAGGGGCGCATCGCGCTGATGCGCTATTTCGGCGAGTGGGAAGGACGCAAGGTCCTGCGCGCCCAGGCGCGGGGCGCCGTAGGGGTCGTCCTGTTCTCCGACCCCGCGGACGACGGCTTCGTCCGCGGTCCGGTCTATCCCCGGGGCGCCTGGCGGCCGCCCGGCTCGATCATGCGGCGCACCCTGGCCGACACACCGTACGAGGGGGATCCTCTGAGCCCGGGTTGGGCCGCCCTCCCGGGGGCGAGACGCCTGGACTCGAAGAAGGTCGAAGGGCTGCCGGCGATTCCGGTGCTGCCGATCTCGTACCGCGACGCCGCTCGCATCCTGGAGCATCTCGAGGGACCCGCTGCCCCCGAGGCGATGCAGGGCGGTCTCAGACGGATGAAAGCACCTCCGACGGGCGGCGCCGCGTCCCGCCCCTCCTACAGCGTGCCGGCCGGTGTCGATCTGGTGGACGCCTATCGTCTGGGTCCGGGGCCGGCGCGGATCAAGATGTCGGTCCAGATGAGGCCCCGCACCGACACCATCCGCGATGTTCTGGTCCGGATTCCCGGCAAGGAGGAGCCCGAGTCGTGGGTAATTCTGAGCAATCACCACGACGCCTGGATCTACGGCGCCGGCGATCCGTCGAGCGGCACGGCGGCCCTACTCGAGACGCTTCGGGCCTTCGGGAGGATGAAGACGCTGGGCTGGCAGCCGCGAAGGACGATCCTCGTCGCGTTCTGGGACGCCGAAGAGATGAACCTGGGCGGCTCGACCGAGTGGGCCGAGGAGAACGCGGAGGTCCTGCGGCGCAAGGCGGCGGCGGTCATCAACATGGATTCCGCGGTGTTCAACGGCGACCGGCCGCTCTACGTGGGCGCCAGCCCCTCGCTGCATCGCCTGTTCAGGGAGGTCGCGGGGGACGTCGCCGGTCCCGGCGGGAAGGGGAGCCTGGAGGGCGCCTGGCTGGGGCTGCAGAACGAGACGCGCGGGCTCGGATCGGTCGACGGCTTCGAGATCGGAGGGGATCCGTCGCGGCCGCTCGCCGAGCCGCGCATCGACGACGAGCCTCTGGGGGACGATCAGACGCCGTTCGTGGAGTACCTGGCCATCCCCGGCAGCGACATGTACTACGGTGCCGACTACGGCATGTACCACTCACTCTACGAGAATCGCCACTGGATGACCGCCATCGTCGACCCGCAGTTCGACCTGCACCGCGTGATGTCGGAGTTCCACGGACGCCTCGGCCTGCGGCTGGCGATGGCGCCGGTGCTGCCGCTCGATCCCGCCGGCAGCGCGGACGCCTGGAATCGCGCCTTCTCTGACCTGCAGGAAAGGGCCGCCGAGCGCGGCGCGTGGCCGAGGCTCCTGCGTCCCGTGGCGCGGGCTCTCAAGCGATACGAGGAGGCGGCCCGGACCTTCTCGCGGGATCGCGACGCCAGGCTGGCCGAGGAGTCGTGGCCGCTGGGCGCGGTGCCGGAGCGCGTGGCGTCGATCAGCCGCGAGATCTCCGAGGCCGAAAAGGCGTTCTTCAGCGAGGAGGGCCTGCCGGGCCACGCCTGGTACCGCGGGCTGTGGGTGGCGCCTCCGCGACCCGTCCCCGGACTGACCGATACGCGGCTTCCCGGCCTGCGCTGGCCGCTCGAGCTGGAACAGGAGGGCGTCCTCATGAGGCAGGTGGAGCTCTACGTGCAGGCCCTCGACGAGGCGACCGCCCACCTGCACCGGGCGGACGGGCTGATGTCGCTCTTCAGCCAGCCGGCCGGGACGCCGCCCGGCAGGGGAGGGGGCCCCGGGGAGTGAGGAGGGAGCAGCGCCGTCACCCCCCCGCCACGGCCGGGATGATGATCACCTCGTCGCCGTCGGCGACCGGGGTGGTGGAGCCTGCGAGCAGGCGGACGTCGTTGTCGTTGACGTAGATGTTGACGAAGCGGCGCAACTCGCCGCGCGGGCCCCGCAGCTTGCCGCGCAGCCCCTCGTAGCGTGACTCGAGGCGGTCGAGGACCTCGCCGAGAGTCTTCGCCTCGAGAGCAACTGATTCGACGCCGTCGGTCTGGCGCCTCAGAACCGAAGGAATTCTGACCTGGATGGGCATGACGGCCTCCCGTTGTGGCCGGGCGCTACGGCGCCGGGACCGATGAAGAGGGCGCCGCGGGGGCGGAGCGCCCGGATGAGGAGGACGCATCTCTGGCGATGCGCCCGGATGATGGAAAAACGCCGGGGGAGGCGTACCCGGTGGTGGCGATCACTTCTTCGAACGCCTGCAATTTCGGCTCGATGACGGGGTGGCCGACCAAGGAGGAGGCGACCGCCTCCGTCGTCTTCAGGCCGTTGCCGGTGATCACCAGGACCGTGGCCCGATCGGGCGCGATGCGACCGGCCGCGATCAACTTTCGGGCCGCGGCGACCGTGACACCGCCGGCCGTCTCGGCGAAGATCCCCTCGCTCTCCGCCAGCAGGCGGATGCCGTCCACGATCTCGGCGTCGGTCACATCCTCGGCCCAGCCGCCGCTGTCGGTGATCCGCCGGGCGGCCTCGTAGCCGTCGGCCGGATTGCCGATCGCCAGGCTGCGCGCGATCGTGCGCGCCTTCACGGGACGGATCTCGCCGCTGCCGTCCTTGACGGCCGTGACGATCGGATTGCATCCGGCGGCCTGCGCGCCGTACAGACGCGTCGGACGCGCGTCGATCCATCCGAGCCTTTCCAGCTCGTCGAACGCCTTGCCGATCTTGGTCAGGAGCGATCCCCCCGCCATGCAGCAGACCAGATTGTCGGGCCGTCTCCAGCCGAGCTGCTCGGCGATCTCGAACCCGACGGTCTTCGATCCCTCGCCGTAGAACGGGCGCAGGTTCACGTTGACGATCCCCCAGCCGAAGCGATCGGCGATCTGGCTGCAGAGGCGATTGACCTGGTCGTAATCCCCCCGGACGCCGACCAGGCGCGCCCCGTACACCGTGGTGCCGAGGATCTTGGCGGATTCCAGGTCGTCCGGCACCAGGATGCAGGTGTCGAAGCCGTGCCGCACTCCCTGGGCGGCCACGGCGTTCGCGAGGTTGCCGGTCGAGGCGCAGCCGACGGTGGTCATTCCGAACTCGCGCGCCTTGGTCAGCGCCACCGCCACCACGCGATCCTTGAACGACAGGGTGGGGAAGTTTACGGCGTCGTTCTTGACGTAGAGCTCGTCGACACCCAGGTGTCGCGCCAGGCGCTCGGCCCTGACCAGGGGGGTGAAGCCGACCTCGCGGCCCAGGATCTCGGAGCCTTCCACGGGGAGGAGCTCGCGGTAGCGCCACATGGACCGATCGCGGGCGACGAGCGCCTCGCGCCGCAGGTCGCGGCGCAGCGCCTCGTAGTCGTAGGACACCTCGAGAGGGCCGAAGCACTCTTCGCAGATGGCGCGCGGCGAGATCTCGTACTCCGTCCGGCACTCCTTGCAGCGCAGTCCTTTGACGTGGCTCATCGGTTCTCTCAGCCGGCCGCGATCTCGTCGATCGCCTCGGCGGCCCGTCGCACGTCGTCGTCGGTCGTCAGGATCCCCACGCTCAGGCGCACGGTCCCCTGCGGGAAGGTCCCGAGATGCTTGTGGGCGTATGGTGCGCAATGCAGCCCGGGGCGCACCGCGATGTCGAACTGATCGTCCAGGATCGTCCCCACCTCGGCCGGCGCGAATCCGGGAATGTTCACCCCTACGAGGCCGACGCGCCCCTCGCTGTTGCGGTCGGCGATGACCCGATCGGCGCCGTACCAGACGAGGCGTTCCGGCCGCTTCAGAGAGGCCACGAACGTTTTGAGGAGAGCGCGCTCGTGCGCGAGGATCGATTCGACGCCGCGCTCGAGCAATAGGCGTACCCCCTCGCGCAGGCCGGCGATGCCGAAGATATTGGGCGTGCCTCCCTCCAGGCGGTGCGGAAACTCCTCCGGCTGCACCGGCCGCGTCGAGTCGCCTCCCGTGCCTCCCTCGCGCCAGGGCCTCACGGTCGCCCGGTCGCCGACGGCGAGCCCTCCGGTCCCGGTCGGCCCCAGGAGCGCCTTGTGGCCGGTGAACGCCAGGAGATCGATGCAGTCCCTCTCGACGTCGATCGCCACCGCCCCGGCGCTTTGCGCCGCGTCCAGGAGGAACAGGGCACCGCGGGCGCGTACGATCCGTCCGATGGCGGCGATCGGCTGGATCGTGCCGGTGACGTTGGAGGCGTGCGTCAGGGCCACCAGTCGCGTGTTGGGACGGAAGGCGCGCTCGACTTCATCGGGATCGATCAAGTGATCCGCCGACGCCGGCAGCCGCGTGAGGGTGATGACTCTTTCCTCCTCCAGCTGGTTGAGCGGCCGCGACACCGAGTTGTGCTCCAAAACCGAGGTGATGGCGTGGTCCCCCGGGCGCAGCACGCCCTTGATCGCCATGTTCAGTCCGTCCGTGGCGTTATGTCCGAACACGATTCGCTCCGGGCGCGGAACACCGAACAGGCGCGCCAGGAGGCGACGCGTCTCGTTGATCATCGCCTCCGCCTCGACCGCCCGCCGGTGTCCGCCGCGGCCGGGATTGGCGCCGCTTGCGCGCGCGAACGATTCGATCGCCCGGTACACTTCCTCCGGCTTCGGATACGACGTGGCCGCGTTGTCGAGATAGATCGCCATCGGTCTCCTCAGGTCCCCACGTAACGGGCATAGATCGACTTGGCGACCGCCGGGTCGTTCGTCCCGGAGACGATGGCGCGGCCGTCGGAAAAGAGCGTCAGGCGGTAGCGGTCGATGTCGGCGCGCACCAGGAAGCGGTTCTGCTCGATCGTCCCGAGCGGGCGCAGCCGGCGCGCCAGGTCGTCCAGATCGAGCTTCACGCCGTCCCGTCTTCGAATCTGCACGGAGTTGCGGCCGCACAGCGTCGCCGTGTCGGAGCCAGCGACCCCCTCCAGGTACGGGAATTCGCGTTTCGCGCAGCAGGGACAGTCGGGATCGCGCGGAGGCAGATCGACGAGGTCCTGCCTCCCTTCCCAGACGTCCAGGACCGCCATCTTGCGCGTGACGCAGTCGCGCCGACCCGACAGGATCTTCATCGCCTCGGCCGCCTGCAGCGACGCGATCAGGCCGACGATCGGCCCCAGCACTCCGGCCGTGTCGCAGGTGGGGGAGAGTCCGGGCGGGGGAGCGCTCTCGAACACGCAGCGCAGGCAGGCGGTCTCGTCCGGGAGGATCGGGAAGGTCAAGCCGTACGAGCCGACGCAGGCGCCGTAGATCCACGGCCTCCCGTTCTTCACCGCGTAGTCGTTCAAAAGGAACCGGGCGTCGAAGTTGTCGGTGGCGTCCAGGATCAGGTCGAATCCGTCCAGGAGTCGCCCGATGCTCGCGGCGTTCAGGTCGTCGACGACTCCCTCGATCTGCACGAGCGAATTGGTGGCGCGCAGTTTCTTTTCCGCAGCCACCGCCTTGGGCAGGACCGCGCGGACGTCCTCCTCGTCGAACAGGATCTGGCGTTGAAGATTGCTCTCCTCGACGAAATCGCGATCGATGATCCGCAGCGTCCCGACACCGGCGCGCGCCAGGAGCGACGCCTGGACCGTTCCGAGGGCGCCGCAGCCGACCAGCGCGGCCTTCGAGGCCATCAGACGCGCCTGGCCTTGCTCTCCTATCTCTTCGAACAGCACCTGCCTGGAGTACCGGGCCGGCACGTCGGTCTTCTCAGTCACCGGGTTCCTTTCCAAAGCACAAATAAAAAAACCTCTTCGAGACGACGTCGAAGAGGTTCGGGGGAACGACTCCTTCGCCTTCCGTCTCTCATCTGCCGAGGCCCGAAGGCCCCGCAGGAGTTGGCACCGGCCGTCGCGAACGATCCAGGACCGGTTGCCGTGGGATCATCGGGCCTGTCCCTCCCCCACTCTGGATAAGATGGAAGTGATTGATTTGTCTTTTTAGGTCGCGCAACCTCCTCGTGAAGATGACACGCGCAAATTACCACGCGGATCGAGACCTGTCAACCTTCGTAGCGTGGGGAAGGCGGGGCGTCGTCATCATGTTCCGCAATATGAATCGATGGTGCAATCGATAGGCCTTCGCGAGGGTACTTGCCGACCGGTCGGTCAGTAGTATAGAGTGCCTTTCGCGCACGGAATAAGGCGCGATCAAGAAGCGGC
>DATFVU010000319.1:0-2576 GCA_035260145.1 Candidatus Polarisedimenticolia bacterium
CCGACGGCAGGGCCTGGGGCAGCTTCCGATCTGCATGGCCAAGACCCCGCTGTCCCTGTCACACGATCCGGCGCTGAAGGGTCGCCCCGAGGGGTTCGTGGTCCCGGTCACCGACATCCGGGCCGCGGCCGGCGCCGGCTACGTCTATCCGCTGATCGGCAGCATCATGACCATGCCCGGGCTGCCGTCGGTCCCGGCGGCCCAGCAGATCGATCTCGACGACGAGGGGCGGGTGAGCGGCCTGACCTGAAGGGCGGGGTCGACCCCTATCGACGGCGCCGCGTGTAGCGCGCCACGACGAAGGCGTCGTACACGCTGAGCAGCCAGGACAGCGCCGTCACGAACAGGATCGACATCCCGACTTTGATCGCCTTGTCGAGGATGAGCCTCTGGGGCTCGATGTCGACCAGGATTCGGAACAGCGGCGACATGAGGTAGAGGGCGATCAGATAGGCCTGGAGCAGGAACGCGAACAGGAACAGGACCGCCTTCCCCAGCTGCCCGTTCAGCAGCTGACCCCACCCCGGGACACACATCGAAGCGAGGCCGGACACGAACGGCTGGTGCAGCCCCTCGAATCGGCCGCCGCGGGCTTCCGCCCCGCGATACGCCTGGGCCACGTTGTAGATCACGAAGAAGATCACGCAGAAGTCGATGGACGAGGCGTACAGCATCATCTCCCATTCGTTCACGAAGAAGAGGTGGGCGAAGGTGCGGACCCGGCTCCAGGTCATGAACATGAAGTAGTGGAACGCCACGATGAACGCTTCGCTCAGGAAGAACAGGGCGGACAGCCGGCCGTCGCCGTTGTACAGCTGACCCAGGCCGCACACGAAGAGGGACAGGGTCGAAGCCGCCGCGGGACTCTTGCCGCGCCGGCGACGCGCGCCCGTGCCCGTGACCGGCCGCTCCGCAACCGTCTCCTCAATCTCGACGGGGCGCTCGGGCGCCTTGGAGGCCTTGACGGCGCGGGGACCCCTTCGTCCCTTGTCGCCGGGTTTGAGGATGTCGTCTTCCGTGATAACGAAGACTTCGTCCTGGTTGATCATCTCCCTCCCTCCACCCCATCCGGAAGGCTCAACGCTCCCCCCTCCAAGTTGCTCCCCAGGGCGCGGCAGCGCAACCCGAGGGAAAAGAGCAAGGGGCATACCAGCGCGTGTCCAAACTCGCGGATCGGCCCAAGTCGCGACGGATGTGCGGCTTCCGCCTCAAGCACCGCCCCGGCGAGCAAAAGTCGCGCGCCACGCTCGAGCGGCGCGCGGTCAAAACAGTAAGGAGAATTGCGGAATCGTAAGAACGGTGGCTTCGACCGGCGAGAACCGCCTAGGAGTGTGTCCGCCCCACCAGGCCGGCAAGGGCCCGCAGGTCGCGAACCAGGTCGACGAACTGCTCGGGAAGGATCGCCTGCGGGCCGTCGGAGAGGGCCCGCGCCGGATCGTTGTGCACCTCGACCATGACGCCGTCCGCCCCGGCGGCGACCGCGGCGCGCGCCAGCGGCGCCACCTTGTCGCGGCTCCCGGTGCCGTGGCTGGGGTCGACCAGGATCGGCAGATGGCTGACATGCTTCACGGCCGGAATGATCGCCAGATCCAGGGTGTTGCGGGCATGATCGGCGAAGGTTCGCACGCCCCGCTCGCACAGGAACAGCCGGTAGTTTCCCTCCGAGACGATGTATTCCGCGGCCATCAGGAACTCGTCGAGCGTGGCGGACATGCCGCGCTTCAGGAACACGGGGATTTTCGATTTCCCGGCGCGCTTCAGGAGGGAGAAATTCTGCATGTTGCGCGCCCCGATCTGCGCGGCGTCCGCGTAGTCTTCCACCATCGCCATCGAGTCCTCGTCCACGGCCTCGGTGACGACCGGCAGGCCGGTCTCCTCGCGCGCCCTGGCCAGGATCTGCAGCCCCTTCAAGCCCAGACCCTGGAACGAATAGGGCGAGGTGCGCGGCTTGAAGGCGCCGCCGCGGAACAGGTCGGCGCCGGCCTCGCGCACGCGCTCCGCGATGGCGAGCGTCTGCGCCTCTGATTCGACGGCGCAGGGGCCGGCGATGATCGTCAGGCGGTGCCCCCCGACGGCGCAGCCGCCCACCGGTATGACGCTGTCGGCCGCCTTCACCTCCCGGCTGACCAGCTTATAGGGCTTGGTGACCCGGATGGCCTGCTGCACGCCCGGCAGGATCTCGAACTCCGCGGGATCCAGAGGCCCATGATTCCCCGTGATCCCGATGGCCGTTCGCTCCGCGCCCGGGATGGGATGGGGACGCAGACCCAGGGCGATGATCCGGTCGGTGACCGCCTGGATCTGCTCTTCCGACGCTCCCGACTCCATGACGATGAGCATGGCCGCCGATTCTCCCGGAGGCCCGGATGATACGCCGCGCCGGGCCCCTCCCGCAACGGGAAGTTGCCTGTTCGGTTGACAATAGCGCGAAACGCCCCGTATACTCACGCGTTCGCAAGGCATGACATCAGGGCGCCGCCGGAGGCGCCGTCTCGGGCTTTCAGGTGAAGGCGCGTAGCTCAGGGGGAGAGCGCTACCTTGACACGGTAGAAGTCAGCGGTTCAAATCCGCTCGCG
>DATFVU010000320.1:0-2720 GCA_035260145.1 Candidatus Polarisedimenticolia bacterium
CCGCTCATGCCCTGGGTGAATTCGCCGTCGATGGACGGAAGTCGCAGCGCCGAAATCGGCCTCCGGTCGCCCGCCCCTCCGCCCTGCGACACGAGTACCGCCGCGTCGGGAGGGACGGGCATCTCCGCCTCCCGGTCGCGCAGGGCGTCCCCGTCGGATCGGCGCAGGATCCAGTCGAGGCCCCCCTCGCGCGCATCCGCCTCCGGCCGTCCATCCGTCGAACCGCCCGCGTCCGTCAGCCGAACTTCGACCTGGTTACGCGCCTGCAGATTCACCTCGGCGAGCGCCACCCCGTAGCCGGCCTTGAAGGCGGCGATGCGGTACCGTCCCAGCGGCAGGAGCACCGTGAAGGTGCCGTCCCGGGCGCTCTTCACCACCCAGTCGATCGGATCGTCCGCGGGCGCTCCCGCGCGCAGTCCGGCGCGCCATTCCAGAGCGCCACGCGCGCGGCCGAGTTGCGTGACGAACAGTGTGGTGCCCGCGACTCCCTCCCCTCGCGCATCGACCACAAGGCCTTTGAGCACCTTGTCTTCGGCGAGGGCAGACCGCACCCCGCCAGCGGAGATGGTCAGGAGGACGAAAAGCGAGAGGCACGCGTTCCAGGAACCGAATCTCATGGGCTCCCCCGGTGCCGTGCGCAGACGAGTCAGCGGGCGAGTGCGTGCGAAAGGCGCGCTATTCTGCACGAATGCGCGCCGCGAAGTCAAATTTTTGGATCCGCCGGAAATATTGGCCGGAAAGGGTCCTAGGAGTGTGTCCGAGTCATAGCATGGGTCGCGTTCGTGGCGCCGCGGGGTTGGCTGCGAGACGCCGCGACGACCGCGATGCGGGACATCGCGGAGGAGCGGCAACGATGCAGACGGCCCCGCGTCGCCACGAACCCGCAGGGCACATGGGGGTTGCGGCCCCAAGCCCCATGTGCGCGGCCTACGCTATGACTCGGACACACTCCTAGAACGTGGCGACGACGGCAAGGCGGTAGTGGACCCGGGCCCAGCCCTCCTCGGGGCCGGAGGATCGCACCTCGATTTCGATCTCGCTCTTTTCGCCCGACGAGAGGACGACGCTGTCCTCGTGCTCGATCGGGTGGATGACGGGCGCGTCGCTAGCACTGATCGTGGCGAGCTCTCCCTTGACGCTCATGGCGATCTGGACGCGACCGCCCGACATCAGGGTCGGCGTGAGGGCGACCTCCAGCTTCTCGCGACGGTAGCGCTTGGATCCGGAGGCGTCGGGGTCGAGGGTCACATTGAAGGAAATGAGATCGCTGGTCTCGCGGCCCACGACGGCGCGCAGCATATCGCTCTTCATCGGCTCGGGATCCTTGTCCCCCTCCGAGCGCGCCACCGACAGGACGAAGTCGACGAAACGGAGATCGATCTCCGACGGCCCCCCCGGGCTCGCGGGGGGCGCCTCGCAACGCACGCGCAACGACAGGCGCCCCTGGGTCGCCGTCGAAGAGTAGGCCGTCATCAGGCGCTCCTGCTCGGGCGCCAGGGCGATCGTGACGCGGGTGCGATCGGGAGGCGGGGGCTTGGCTGCCGCCGAAGCGCCGGAAACGACGCTCTTGGTCTCGGTCTCGATCCGCAGAGAACAGCCGCCGTCCGGCGTCAGCGTGGGCGTCAGGTGCGTGGTCATCTGCACCATTTCGCGCACCCCGGGGTCCCCTCCCCGGCTCATCAGCGTCGCCGATTTTTCCAGCACCCCGCTGTGCCCGCTGAAGAGGTCCGCCACGTCCGTGCCGAGCGACCAGGTGCCGCGGCGATCGATCGCGATCGTCTCGACCGAGACGCGCACGGCCGTTCTCGGGGAGGTGCCCGTGGCGGGGCCCGGTGGCGGAGGGGCGGCAGCCCGAACGAGGACCGGCAGCATCGCGATCGGGGCCAGGAGTCGCAGGAGGCGGCTCATGCGCAGAGGCTATCACAATGACTCGGGTATAATCACCCGGGACGCATCCACGCCATGGCGATCGACGAACGGGAAGTCCGTCACATCGCGAAGCTCGCCAACCTCGAATTCTCCGAGGAGGAGATCGTCCGTTTCACCCAGCAGTTCAACTCCATCCTCGAATACGTGGCGCGCCTGAACGCGCTCGACACGTCCGCCATCGAGCCCACGGCGCACGTTGGCAGCGGCTCCGATGCGCTCAGGGACGACGTCCTCGTCCCCTCGATCCCGCGCGACGAGGCGCTGGCCAACGCCCCGGCCTCCGACCGCGGATACTTCAAGGTTCCCAGGGTGATCGGTTGAGCGGCGTCGCCGGCGCCACGATCGGCGAGATCCGCTCGCTGGTCTCCTCCGGCCGGGCCAGTGCTACGGAGATCTGCCGCGCCCACATGCGACGCGCCCGCGAGGTGGAGCCCAGAATCAAGGCGTTCCGGACCCTCCTGGACGCCACCGCCCTGGCCCAGGCCGAGTCGATCGATCGCGAGCGCCGCGAGGGGCGCCCGCTCGGGCCGCTGGCGGGGGTGCCGATCGCCGTCAAGGATGTGCTGTGCACGCGAGGCGTGCCGACCACCTGCGGCTCTCTCATCCTGAAGGGCTTCGTGCCGACCTATGACGCGACCTGCGTGGCGCGGCTGCGGCGCGCCGGCGCTGTCATCATGGGCAAGACCAACATGGACGAGTTCGCGATGGGCTCCTCCACGGAGAACTCGGCCTACGAGAAGACCTGCAACCCCTGGGCCGTGGACCGCGTGCCGGGGGGCTCGAGCGGCGGG
>DATFVU010000321.1:0-6198 GCA_035260145.1 Candidatus Polarisedimenticolia bacterium
ACCGGGCGGCGGGCGTACACCTCGATGATCACCACGAACAGGGCGATGATCCCGGTGCTGATCAGGACGAAATGGATCAGGAAAAGACCCCCGGCCAGAAGGGCATACGCGCGGCCGCCGCGCTCGATCGGCAGGACGCCCATGACGTCCGGGCCGAGCAGGTACAGAGACCAGAACACCAGGAACATCCAATTGAGGTGGAAGCAGGCGCGCGCGATGCCGGGATACCGCGTGGACATGGGCGCCCTATCTGCCATACGCTCCCCGCAAAGTCAATCACGGCGCGCCTCGCCGGACCTCTGTGGTAGGATGAGCCCCAACTCTCGCCTCTCTTCCGGGAGATCGTTCTGATGGATCCTCGTCGCGTCCGGCTGGGGGATGTGATCGACGATTACTGCTCCCGCTGCCGGCTCATCATGAACCACGGCGTCGTCGGCATGGTCGGAGACGAGGTCAAGAAGGTTCGCTGCAATACCTGCATGTCGGAGCACCAGTTTCGGCACGGCCAGCTCCCCGCCAGCCGCAGGAAGGCCAACAGCAAGCTGTTCGAAGAGGTGCTGAAGGGGATCGCCGGATCGGCGGATGCGCCACCCGCGCCCGAGCCGTCCAGGCCGCAGCCACAATCGGCGCATCGGAGGCTGTACACGATCCACCGCGCCATCGGCAAATCCTCAGGAAAAGGTCCGAAGAAAGCCTGATGGAATTTGGGCCGGATCCCAGCGACCGCGACGACGTCATTCAGCGCTACGGCCGCAGACTGTTCGTCCTCGCCTACCACCTGACCGGCGATGCGGCGGAGGCGGCGGAGCTCTCCCTGGAGAGCCTCATCCGCGGCCTCCTGGCCCCCGACTTCCCCTCGGGCGCCAGGGAGGCGGGCATCTACCTGCACCGCGGCCTGGTCTCCCTGTGGAGGGAACGGGCCGACCAGGTCCGGCGCGGCGCGAATCTGCGGGTCGTCGGCGGGGCCGCCGGGTGGGAGGCGGCGAGCGCCCCGAAGGAGCACGCCGGCCTCTGGCTGGCGCTGTCGCGCCTCGACCCCGTGTCGCGGGCCGTCCTGGTGCTGCGCGTCGCGGGCGGTCTGGAGTACGAGACGATCGGCAGGGTGCTCGACATGGCCCCCGACGTGGTGTACGCGCGCCTGCTCCAGGCGCGCAGTGGGCTGCAGGACGGCGAGAGGACCATCGAGCCGTCGATGTTCGAGACCATGAACCTGTTCCTCGACGATCGCCTTCCCCGCGAGCAGCGCGCCGCATTCGAGAAGCGCCTGATGACCGACGCCGCCCTGCGGGATCGCGTCGAGTTCCATCGCGGGCTGGCCCTCGATCTGCACGAGGAGGCTCCGGCCCTGCCACGCGACTACATCGATCGCCTGCGCGAGCGCCTGGACCGCGGGCGGGAGACCCTGGCGCTCGTGGACCAGGTGGCGCAGACGGCGGGATGGGAGCCGGCCGCGGCGACGCCGGGCCCCGAAGCGTCCCGCGCGGCGACGGGTCGGCCGTGGCGCTTCATCGCGATCCTCTCGGGGGCTGCCATCGTCCTGGTGATCGGGGTCGTCCTGGGCGGCTGGGCGGCGCGGCGCCGGCCGCCGGCCCCCGCCCCGGGACCGGAGGGCGCTGCCGTGGAAGCACCGGCGCGGCCGGGAGCGACCCCGGACGAGGCGACCGTCGAGGCGCTGCGGTCGCTCGGCTACCTCGCTCCCGCCAAGGAGCAGCCGAAGAAACGCGCCGACGGACCGGCCGAGCCGCGGGCCGGAGCGGCGGCTGCGGGCACGACGCCGAAGCCCGCGGCGAGTCCCGTCGCCTTGGTGACGAAGCCCTCGCCGCTCCCGGCCGCGTCGCCGAGCCCATCCCCAATCGTCATCGCCGCCCCCACGCCCGCTCCCGCTCCGCCGGGCGCGGCCCCGGCCGTCCCGACGCCGACGGCGAGCCAGGAAGGAGCGGCGACGGAGGCGGCGTCCCCGGCCTCGACTCCGTCCGCGACCCCGTCCGCGACTCCGTCTGAGGCCCCCCCGCTCGCCTGGCGGGTGATTCCCGTCGGAAGAGCGCCCGCGACCGGCCGCGAGTTCCAGGTCATCCGGACGACGCTGGAATGGAACGCCCTGTTCGAGGGGGCGGGCGAGCCGCCGGCGGTGAACTTCGACGAGAGAATGGTGGTCCTGCTGCGCTCCGAGCTGCCGGGCGAGCCTCCGGCGCGCCTCAAGGTCGCGGCGGTGCGGAACACCGGCGAGGCGCTCCTGTTCGAGTGCGGCCGGGAATCGCCGGAGGCCGGCGCCCCACCTGCCGACGCCGCGGCAGCCGGTCTGGCGGTCGTCGTCCCGCTCTCGGACCTGCCGATCCGCGTCGTCGTCCCGTAAGGTCTAGAGCCCGCAGACCGCCGTGATCTCCCGTCCCGACGAGTCCTGTCCCCACGACCCCAGGTGCGGCGCCGTCGCGCGCACCAGGTAGTAGAACACGCCCCCTTTGGGGGGCCGGACCGGATCCGTCCAGTTGTTCACGGACGTCTGCACCGTGGCGCAGTTCGCGGTGAAATCGGGCCGGCTGGAGCGCGCGGCCTGATAGGCCGTTGCCCCGACCTGCCCCGGCCACACGAACAAGTCGGGGTTCGAGATGACGGGAAATCTCGTCCGGCCGGAGATCTCGTCGATGACGCCGAACCCGTCGCTCCCGAAAGGCCCGGGACACTGGTTGTCCTTGCCGTCGTTTGTTTCCTGGGCGTACGGGTGCGTGGCGGCGTCGGCGTCGTCGCAATCGCCGTCGCAGGAGAGCCAGGAATCATTATCGGCATCGAGGCAGGCCGGACAAACGGTGGGCGGCGCCGGGCGAGTATCGTGTGCGCCCGGAACCTGCGAGGTCAACACGCCGGTGAAACGGATGTTGTCCAGCCACCAGCCGTCGTCGTGTGAATCGGCGCACAGTTCGGGAAAGCAGGGTCCGAAGGAATAGGCGACGAGCTCATCGCTGAAATCCCAGCTGCTGCCGATCCAGCGTATGCGAACTCTCTGCCCCAGGAAGGCCCCGAGGTCGAACTTCGTCTCCACCCAGACTCCCTGACCCGAGGGGTCGACGACGCCGGGCCCGGCGCAGTCGCTGACCGAGGTGGGCACGGCCCCCCTGACGCTGCCGCAGCGCGACCAGGCCCCCTGCGGGTAGCACATGGTTTCGTGCGCTCCGCGTGGGGCCGGAGGCGCCGTTCCGGCATCGGCGGGCGTGAACTCGCAGTAACGGATATTTCCTGCCGCGCTCCAGGCCGCCGTCACGTGGTCGTAGACGTTCTGGAACGGCGCCAGCTTGTCCCAGGGTCCCCAGTCATCCGCGACCGGATCGGGATCGCGATCCGTCTGGATCTGGACGTCGCCGCAATCCAGGCACTCGAAGCCGCGCAGGTTGACCGCGCGGTTGTCCATCAGATCGGCGATGTGAAACATCGACAGCTGGAGATCGCCGGGGCGGGGCGCCAGTGCGAGATTGAGAGGGGGGGACACGAACGCCTGCAGGCTGCGAAGATGTGTGGTGTCCCACGTGGAATCGAGCCCGTCCATATGCGCTCCCATATGCAGGGAGTTCGGCAGAGTCAGGGCCTTCCGCCCGTCCTGGGGGGTGGCGTACGAGCAGGGACCCACGCAGGCGCCGGTCTCGACGTTGGGGCAGGTCGTCGCCCCGGGCGGGCAGTGAAAGTGCCAGTCCATCGGGAAGTTCGGGTTCAACACGCAGGCCGGATTCCCCTCCGCCGGCGTCTGGAAGCCGCCGCAGGCGATGCCGGGAATCGCGCCCGGGCCCCCCGGGGCCGCGGCTCCGCGCGCGTACGAGCCGTGGCCGATCTGTCCGGTCCCCGCGTCGGTCATCCGGAACGTGTCGTTGACGGTGAAGGCGCCGTCGCCGTCGCGATCGAGATCGAAGGTCTCGAGCAGCGTGCCGTCGTCGGCCGTGGCGGGGATTCCGTCGGGCCCCGCGATGAAGGTCTGCATCGCGCCGGGAGGCACGTCGAGGTCTGCCGGAAGAGAGAAACAGACCGGCTCGGACAGTACGCCGAGCAAGCCCGACTGGGTCCTGAGGCAAAAATCGAGGCGCGCCGGGTCGGCGCCCGAGGACGATTCGAGCGAGTCGCCGGTCCGGAAGGTGAACCCGGGCTGGGCCGGGTCGAGACTGCCGACGATGACCTCCTGGCCGGGCGCCAGGTCGACGCTGGCGACCCGCCGCTGCGGAATACAGGCGACGTCGGGGTCGGACGACTCCAGAACGAAAGAGACGCCCGTGATCGGCACCATGCCGTTGCGAATCGTGAACACGATCCGCCCTGTTTCTCCCGTGTCCGGGAAGGGGTCGTGGTCGCCGTCGAGGTCGCGGTACAGAGTCGAGACGATGGCGAAGGGGTAATGCTGGACCTGAGCCGAGCCGGCGCTCGGAGCCACGACCGAAAGCGCCAGACACAGCAACCCGATCCACAGCGCTGAATGCCGGGAGAGGATGGTCTTCATGGTCCTGTCTCCAGAAGGGTGGCGGCGGATGTCCTGCTCAATACACCCATGTATTGGCCACGCGCCGTCTGGCGTTCCAGGGCGTTTCGCACATTGAAACGCCTTCCGTCACCCTTGGAGGCGCGGAAAGCATCGCTCAGGACGGAGGATCGGGCCCGGTCGGTCGCGCTTCTAGCGCATCACCGCGGCGACGTGGTCGATGAGGTCGATCTTCGTGACCACCGCGGTGATGGTTCCGTTCTCCTGGACGAGGGCCACTTTCCCCTCGGTGAAGATGGCGGCCAGGCGGCTGACGGGAAGATCGGGAGGGATGAGGACGTAATTCTGGTCCACCAGGTCGGCCACGGGGCGGTCGACGCTGTCGGGGTCTTTCAGCAGCGCGTTCAGCAGATCCACCTCCGAGATGATTCCCACCAGCCTGGCCCCGTCCATGACGGGAAGCTGCGAAATGCCGTGCTTCTTCATGAGGCGGATGACGTCGGCGACGCCGTCGCCCGTCTCGGCGGTGATCACCGGGTGGCGCTGGCGCTCGACCAGATCTTTCAGGCGGCCGTACGAGTCTTCGTCGTCCAGGAACGAGTTCTCGCGCAGCCAGTCGTCGTCGTACACCTTGCTCAGGTAGCGCGATCCCGAGTCGGGCAGGAGGACGACGATCGTCTTGCACTGGGGATAGTCCTTCGCGAACTTGATCGCCCCGCAGACGGCGCCGCCGCCGGAGCCGCCCGAGAACAGCCCCTCCTTGCGCGTCAGCTCGCGCGCCGTCAGGAAGCATTCCTTGTCGGTGACCTGATAGCACTCGTCGACGTAGGAGAAGTCGAGGGTGGTCGGCAGGAAATCCTCGCCGAACCCTTCCACCTTGTACGTCTTGAAGCTGCTGGTGATCGTCTTCGTCTTGAAGTAGTCGTACAGGATCGAGCCGACGGGATCGATCAGCACGAATTTCACCGACGGCTTGCGCTCCTTGATGTACCGCCCGATGCCGCTGAGCGTGCCCCCGGTCCCCGTCGCGACGACGACCGCGTCGACCTTGCCCTCCGTCTGCACCCAGATCTCCGGCCCGGTCGTGCGGTAGTGCGCCTCGGGATTGCTCTTGTTGTGATACTGATTGGCGAAAAAGGAATTCGGCGTCTGCGCGGAGATGCGCTTCGCCACGGAATAGTACGAACGGGGATCCTCCGGCGACACGGCGGTCGGTGTCGTGACCACCTTCGCCCCGAAGGCGCGCAGGGCCTTGATCTTCTCGTTGCTGACCTTGTCCGGCATGACGAACACCATGCGGTAGCCGCGGGCGGCGCCGACCATCGCCAGTCCCATCCCGGTGTTGCCGCTGGTGCACTCGATGATCGTCCCGCCGGGCTTGAGCGTTCCGCTGCGCTCGGCGTCGTCGATCATCTGAACGGCGATGCGATCCTTCACCGAGTGGCCGGGATTCGTATACTCGAGCTTGGCATAGAACGTGGAGCCGGTCTCTCGGCCGATGCGATTGAGACGTACCAGAGGCGTGCGGCCGATAGCCTGGCTGATGTCTTCGAAAATTTCGGACATGGGCGCATTCTACTACGGGTGGAGGGAGCGATGATGAACGGGAGGTCGATCGGATCCGGCCTGTGCCTGCTGTGGCTCATCGGATCGTGGGCGGTCGCCGGGGTGGAGCCGGCCGCCGCCGGAGCACGTGGCGCCGACGAGAACGCCATCCGTCGCGTGCTCGATCAACAGACGGAGGC
>DATFVU010000322.1:0-5535 GCA_035260145.1 Candidatus Polarisedimenticolia bacterium
AGTTCCTGGGCGAGGCTCCGGGCAGCCGGGTGCGGGTGCGTCTCCTGAGCGGCGGGAGCGACGCCATGGAGGCCATCCGACGCCACGGCTCGGTGCCGCTGCCGCCCTACATCAGGCGCGGCGACGACGACGCGCGAGCCAGGCTCGATCGGGATCGCTACCAGACGGTCTACGCGCGGGAGGAGGGCGCCGTCGCCGCCCCCACCGCCGGCCTGCATTTCACGGACGACCTCCTGCGCGCGCTGCGGGGGCGCGGGGTCGACGTGGCGACCCTGACCCTGCACGTGGGAACCGCCACCTTTCAGCCGGTGCGCGCGGGGCGCATCGAGGACCACCGGCTCGAGCCGGAGGCCTACCGGCTTCCGGCCGCGACCGCCGGGGCGGTCGAGCGCTGCCGTGCGCGCGGGGGCCGGGTGGTGGCGGTCGGAACGACCGTGGTGCGGGTCCTGGAGGATCGGGCGCGTGACGGGGGACGAGTCGAGTTTGGCGAAGGATGGTGCGGCGCCTACATCACTCCGGGACATCGGTTCCGCGTGGTGGACGCGCTGCTCACGAATTTTCATCTGCCGCGTACCACGCTCGTCGTCCTGGTCTGCGCCTTCGCCGGACGCGAGCGTGTCCTGGCCGCCTACGACAGGGCGGCCCGCGACGGCTTCCGCTTCTACTCGTACGGCGACGCCATGCTGATCCAATGAGCGGGTCGTTCGGGTTCGAGGTGTTGCGGCGCGACCCGACCACCGCGGCGCGCCGCGGCCGGATGACGACCCCGCACGGGGTGGTCGCCACGCCGGCGTTCATGCCGGTCGGCACCGCGGGCACGGTCAAGGGCATGACGCCCGAGGATCTGGCCGCTCTCGGTTTCGAGATGATCCTCGGCAACGCTTACCACCTGGCGCTGCGGCCGGGCGAGGACATCGTGCGCCGCCTGGGAGGTCTGCACCGCTTCATGGCATGGCCGGGGTCCATCCTCACGGACAGCGGCGGCTTCCAGGTGCTGAGCCTCGCCGATCGGTCCTCGATCTCGGATGAGGGGGTGGCCTTCCGCTCGCATCTCGACGGATCCCTGCTCGTCATGACTCCCGAGCGGAGTGTCGGGATCCAGGACGCGCTCGGCAGCGACGTCGTGATGGCGTTCGACGATTGTCCCCCGCTCCCGGCGGCGCGCGGCCGACTTCTCGACGCGGTGCGCCGGACGAGCCTCTGGGCGCGACGCAGCCGGGACGCGTTTCCATCCGACGGCCGGGCGCTGTTCGGTATCGTGCAGGGCGGCGACGATCGCGCGATGCGCGAGACGAGTGCTGGGGAGATCACCGCCATGGGGTTCGAGGGATACGCCATCGGTGGGGTCTCGGTGGGCGAGTCGGCGGAGAGGAGCCGCTCGATCGTCCAGATGACGGCGCCGCTTCTCCCGGACGACCGTCCGCGTTATCTGATGGGCATGGGGACGCCGGCCGACCTGGTGGAGATGATGGCCCTCGGATGCGACCTGTTCGACTGTGTCCTGCCGACCCGCAACGCCAGGAACGGGATGTTGTTTACGTCCTTCGGACGACTGCAGATCAAGAGGAGCGAGTTCGCCGCCGACCCGCGGCCGGTGGACGAGTCCTGCGGATGCCTCGTCTGTTCCCGCTTCTCGCGCGCTTACCTGCGCCATCTCTATGTGGCCGGAGAGATCCTCTCCATGCGTCTCAACACGCTCCACAACCTGCACCAGTATGCCGATCTCATGCGCCGCGCCCGCGCGGCCATCGAGGCCGGGCGGTACGCCGGGTTCCTGGCGGATTTCCGGGCGCGCGCCGCGGCGGCCGGAGACGTCACGCCGGAGGGGGAGGGGGCGGCGGGACGGGAAGAGCCGCTCCGTCCCGGCGGCGGGCGCAAGGGGCGCGGGACGCGTCGAAGCCCCGCCTCGATTGCGGAGGCTCCATCCGAGTGATATCATCGCGCGCCATGTCCGGCGCCCCTTTGAGACGATCGAACGCGCGTGCCGGCCGGTTCCGGAGCGCCCTGCCGGTCGCCGGCCTGATCGTCGTGACCGTCGCCTGCAGCGGGGAGAGCCGGGGGCGCCGCATCCTCGGCCGGGCGACACCCCTCTACGAGCAGGGCCGCTACGCGGAGGCGCTGCCTCTGTTTCAGCAGGCGCGCGACGCCGGGCTCCAGGATGGCGTCCTGCTCTACCAACTTGGATTCTGCCGCGAGGTGGTCGACGGCAAGCCCGAGGGGCGCCGCGAGACCTGGAAGGAGGCGGAGCCCATGCTGGTCCGCGAGATCGGCCAGCCGAACGGTGCGACCCTGGAGAGGCTCTATGACCTAGCCGTCATCCATTCCGATCGGCAGGAATGGGACGCGATGAGCCAATATGGCCGGCAGGCGATCGAGCAGTACGAGAAGGGGCCCGATCCCAACGCCCTGACGGGCCAGGACTGGTTCCGCCTCGGGCGACTGCACGATCTGCTGAACGAGTTCTCCGAATCGGAGGCGGCCTACCGTCGATCGGTGTCGGCCTTCGCGAAGACGCAGGGCGACAGCGCCATTTATCGCTCGCTGGCGCTGGCCAAGGTCGCCGAGCTCGATCTGCAGATGGCGCGCTACCCGGTGGCGGCGGAGAGATTCGACGAGGCGCTGAAACTCTTCCCGGCGAACAGCCAGGTCCGGCCGTTTCTGCACGGACTGGCCCTACTGGGCGCGCACCGGTACGAGGAGGCGACGAAGCGCTTCGCGGCGGACACCTCCGAGACGAACACCGAGTCGCAATACGGCGCCGATCTGGCGCGCAAGGCCAGGGACGTGGCGCCTCTGGACGACAAGGACGTCGACGGCATCCCTCTCGAGACCATTCCCATGGACGTGCTTCAGGAGCGGCTTCTTCAGTCCGCCAAGGATTACCGGTCGGCGCGCGACAAGAATTCGTACCGCCCCGGCGACCCGCTGCCGGCGGAGGTCGCCCAGTTTCAGAAGCGATTCGCCGCGCTCACCGGAGAATATTTCATGCGGACGCGGGCGATGCAGGACTTCTGCATGGAGAAGGGCATCGCCGACCTGGTGCGCCGCTGACCGGTGACGCCCGGGTGCATGCCGAACGCTGACGGGGCCGTCGCCCTTCTTGGCGACGCCCACCTGCGCGAGAACGACGGAGAAGTCGCGGCTTTCATCCGTTTCCTCGACGCCCTGCCGGCCGACATCCGGACTCTCGCCATTCTCGGCGACCTGTTCGCGGTCTGGATCGGCTCGCCGGATCTGGTCCGCGGGCACCACGACGCCGTGCTGGAAGCGCTCGCTCGCCTGCGTTCGCGGGGCTGCTCCCTCCTGTACGTCGAGGGGAATCACGACTTCTTCCTCGACCGTCTCGATCGCTCGGAGGTGTTCGATCGCCTCGCCACCGACAGCATCGACCTGAGGCTCGCCGGACGCCGCGCGCATCTCGCGCACGGGGATCTGGTGAACCGCAAAGACCGGCAATACCTCGCCTGGCGGGCGCTGTCCAAGAGCCGTCCGTTCTTCGCCGCCTTCGGCCTTCTCCCGGCCTCCCTGCGTCTCGGGATCTCCGATCGTCTCGAGGAGCGTCTGGCCACGACCAATCTGGAGTTCCGGCGCGGGTTTCCGCTGGCCGAGTGCGAGGCCTACGCCCGCGATCGGATCCGGGACGGCGCCGACATCCTTGTGTTCGGGCACTTCCACGAGGAGCGTCGCCTCGATTTCAGGGAAGGGGAGCGGGTCGGGTCGGTCTTCGTGCTGCCGGCCTGGCGCGCCGGCCATCGCTATCTGCGCATCGATCCGGGCGCGGATCCGGTCTTCGTCTCCGCCTGAACGCGCGCATCGAACAGGTCGATCAGGCGGCGCGTGATCGCTCCCGGCCGGCCATGCTGGATGGGCCAACCATCGCAACGGCGGATCGGGAGGACGCCCTTGAGGGTCGAGGTCAGGAAAGCCTCGTCGCCCGTGCGCAGATCGTCCGCCGCGAGCGAGGCCTCGGCGGCGTCCAGGCCGTCGGAGCGCGCCAGCTCGAGAACCAGCCCGCGGGTGATCCCCTCGAGGAGTCCGTCCTCGATGGGCGGCGTGAGCAGGCGCCCCGATCGCGCCACGAACAGGTTGCTCGATGCGCCTTCCGTCAGACGGCCTTCGGCGTTCAGCAGGATCGGCTCGAAGGCTCCCAGGCGGCGCGCGGCGCGCCAGGCCAGAAAGTTGTTGAGCAGGTTGCTCGATTTGATCGCGGGGTCGAGGGCGCTCCTGGCGTTCCGGGTCACCTCGACGATCGCCACGTCGACCCCCTCGCGCACGAAGGACGGAGGGAGAACGGGACAGGGGCGCACGTGAATCACCAGAGTCGGGGGCCCGCAGCCTTCGGTGTCGTAGCCGACCGGCCCCCGGCCGCGCGTCAGCACGATGCGGATGGCCGCGTCGGGCAGGTTGGCTTCGGCGAGGGTGCGGTGAACCTCCTGCTCGATGTCCGCAACGGCCCGCTCGTGGGGGATCTCCAGACGCTCCGCCGAGCGCTGCAATCGCTCCAGGTGCTCCCGCAGCAGAAAGGGACGCCCGCCGTAGGCGCGGATCGTTTCGTAGACCCCGTCGCCGAACAGAAATCCGCGATCGAGCGGCGAAACCGCCGCGCTCTCGGGCGCTGCCAGGACACCGTTGACGTTGATCGTCTCGGGCACGGTGCTATCATAACGCCACCCTCGAGGGTGCCGGGCACTCCATGAGCCACGAATGCAGGACCCGGGAGGCGCGCCGGCTCCAGTCGCGCCAGCTCGTGCTGGTCATCGCCCTCTCGGTGGGCGCGCTCCTGATCGAGGTCGCGGGGGGCCTCCTGTCCGGCAGCCTGGCCCTGCTGTCGGACGCCGGCCACGTCCTGACCGACCTCCTGGCGCTGGTCCTCAGTCTGATGGCCGTGCGCTTCGCCTCTCTTCCGGCGACTCCCGCCAAGAGCTACGGTTACCACCGGCTGGAGATCCTGACGGCCCTGCTCAACGGCGCGCTCCTGATCGCGATGTCCGCCGGCATCCTCTACAAAGCGAGCCGGCGCTTCTTCGATCCGGTGCCGATCGAGAGCGGCACGATGATGGCGGTGGCGCTCGCGGGGCTTTTGGCCAACGTCGCCGGCGTCGTCCTTCTCTCGCGGGCGCCGCAGAATCTCAACCTGCGCGGGGCCCGCATGCACGTCGTCGGGGACGCCCTGTCGTCCGTCGGCGTGCTCGTGGCGGGGGGAATCATCGCGCTGACCGGATGGACGCGCCTGGACGCGGTCGTGGGCGGGGCGATCGCGGTGGTCATCGCGCTGGGCTCTCTGCGCCTCGTCCGCGAGGCGGTGGACATCCTGCTCGAGGCCACGCCCGCCGGGATCGATCTGGATCTCGTCAGCCGCGCCATCGCCACCGTCCCCGGTGTCATCGAGGTGCACGACCTCCACATCTGGAGCATCACCACGGGGCTGCCGGCCCTGAGCGGCCACGTGCGTCTCGACGGCCAGGAGGCGCAGACGAGCGACGAGATGCTGAACCGGATCAAGCAGACCGTGCGCGACCGGTTCGGGATCGTCCA
>DATFVU010000323.1:0-13374 GCA_035260145.1 Candidatus Polarisedimenticolia bacterium
CAGGCCCGACTCGGCCGTGCCGCGGCCGTACTCCAGAAGCACCGCCTCGAGCGCCGCGTAGGTCATCTTGTCGACGCGCAGCGCCCGCGTCAGGGAGTTTTCCTTCATCGGCTTCACCAGATCGGGGCGGCCGATGATCAGGCCGGCCTGCGGCCCCCCCAGGAGCTTGTCGCCGCTGAAGCAGACGACGTCGGCGCCGTCGGCGAGGGCGTCGTGAACCGACGGCTCATTGTGGATGCCGTGCGCCGCCAGGTCGATCAGGTTTCCGCTCCCCTGGTCCATGAGGACCGGCACCTTCTTCTTCCGGCCGAGCGCGGCCACGTCCTCGAGCCCCGCATGCGCCGTGAACCCGACGATGCGGTAGTTGCTCGGGTGGACCTTCAGAATGAGGCCGGTCTTCGGGCCGATGGCGCGCTCGTAGTCCTGCAGCCGCGTCTTGTTGGTCGTGCCGACCTCGCGCAGGATGGCGCCGCTCTTCCGCATGACGTCCGGGATGCGGAACGAGCCGCCGATCTCGACCAGCTCGCCGCGCGATACGATCACTTCCTTCCCTTCGGCGAGCGTGTTGAGCGCGAGGAGGACCGCGGCGGCATTGTTGTTGACCACGTGAAACGCCTTCCCCGGGAACAGCAGGCCGAGGACGCGGTCGAGGTGGGAGGAGCGCGAGCCGCGCGCCCCCTGTGCCAGGTCGTACTCGAGGGTGGTGTAGGCCCGGGACACCTCGGTCATCCGGCGGGTCGCCGCATCGGGGAGGACGGCGCGCCCGAGATTGGTGTGCAGGACGACCCCCGTGGCGTTGATGACCGGCCTTATCGTGGAGGCGGTCCGGGCCCGGACCTCGCTGGCGACCCAGGCCAGGAGCCCCTCCGCCTCGGAGCGCACGGCGGAGGCGTCCAGCGACCCCGACCGGATCCGCGTCCTCAGGGCGTCGAGGCGCTCCCGCACCAGGGCCGTCACGATGCGGCGGCCGTGCCGGGCGGCCTCCTGGCGCGCCTCCTCGCGCTCCATGACGGCGTTCACCTGGGGAAGGGCCCTCAGGGCCTCGCGGGTGGCCGATCGCGCGGGCGCGCGTCTGGAGGAGCGCTCGGGGGCGGTTCGGGACGCAGGCATCGGCGATTCCATCGGCCCCTGGGACCTGTCCGGGCGCGAGCACAAAGTTGCAATCGCGCGGGGGAAGGGATTTCACCACACGTCCGAAGCGGCTGTCAAAGATCCGGCTTTTGAATTCACCCGCGGCCGGACTCTATATTCAGTCGGGAAATGCAGGTGCCTGGCCGCCCGGTGAAGGGTGGCCGCGAGCGGGGACCGCCGGCCTTGACCGTCGAAGAAGAGATCAAGAAGATCGACATCGACATCACCAAGCTGAAGATCCAGTTCGATCTCTACTTCAGCGGGTCGGTCCCGAAGCCTCCGACCGATCAGCGGGACGCCATCGACAAGCTGCTCAAGAAGGTGCAGTTCAGTCTCAAGTCCTCCGGCGATCGTTTTCTGTACAACTCGGTCCTCAACAAGTTCAACGCCTACACCGAGCTGTGGCTGAAGCAGCTGCGGGTGAAGGAGGAGGGCGTCCACCTGCATCCTCTGGCCCGGCGTCACGCGCACCAGGCTGCTGCGACGGCGGCCGCAACGGGAGGATCCCGCCCGGCCGCTCCGCCCGCCGCCGCGGCGCGACGCCGCGCGCCACAGGAATCGTCGGGGCCGGCGCAGGAGCCGTCGTGGCGCATCCCCACCAACCGGCGCGACGACGCGGCGCTGAAGAAGCTGTATGACAACTTCATCGCGGCGAAGGATCGCGTCGGGGATCAGAAGAAGCCGTCCTTCGATTCGTTTGCCCGCGAGATCGCCCGGCACACCGCGGCCATCAAGGGGCAGGTGAATTGTGACACCATCGACTTTAAGATATACTCCAAGGACAACAAGGTGAGCATCAAGGCCAAGCCGTTGAAGTAGGAGACCACGATGCGCCTTCGTTCGGCGGTTGGAGTCCTCGCTCTATCCCTCGTGCTCGCCGCGCCGGTCGTCGCGCAGGCGCCGCCGCCCGAGCCGTCCCCCAGTCCCGCGCCGAGCCCGACGCCCACTCCGACGCCTCCGTTGCCGCCGGGCCCCGTTCCGTCACCGGTCCCCAAACCATCGCCGGTCCCCAAACCGTCAGCGACCCCCAAGCCGTCACCGATGCCCAGTCCCGCGCCGACGCCCGCTCCGGGGCGCCCGGGAGCCCCGCCGTCACGAACCGACGCCGGGTCGATGCCCCAATCGTCCGAGTACCGCGCCCTTTCCGACCGCCTCGCCGCGGATCCGCAGAACCCGGCGCTCCTGAACGAAATGGGGAACTACCTCGCGCAACACGGCCGCCTGCGATCGGCGATCCCGCAATACGAAGCGGCTCTCAAGATCAAGCCGGATCTCGCGATCGTCTGGAACAATCTGGGAGTGACGCACACCGCCCTGCAGAACTTCGCCGAGGGGGAGCGTGCCTATCGCAGGGCGATCAAGCTGAATCCCGGGTATGCCCTCGCCTACTACAATCTCGGGGCGAATTTCGACCGGCGTGAGAGCGTCGAAGAGGCGATCACCTGGTATCAGCGGGCGATCGAGCTCGATCCGACCCTGCTCGATGTCCGGGTCAACCCCCAGGTCGCGACCAATCGCCACCTGGTGGCCATCCTCGTGAAGTCATACATCGACAAGGGGGGGGCGGTCATCATCCCCGTTCAGTCGATGTTCCCGCCAAAGCCGCGAAAGACATCCACCCCCTGAAGAGGGTTCAGCGCGGGAAGGCCTCGCGCACGCCGCCGTCCACCGAAACGATGCAGCCGGTCGTCCGCGAGGAGCGGTCGGACGCCAGCCACAGGGCCGCCTCTGCGACGTCCTCGGCCAGAACGCGGGTCTTGAGAAGGTTGCGCCTGCGGTAGAAATCCTCCAGCTGATCGGGGGCGACGCCGTGCGCCCGGGCGCGCTCCTGGCGCACCCCCTCCGACCACAGCCGCGAGTCCTGAAAGACGGCGTCGGGATTGATGATATTGACCCGGACCCGGTGCTCCCCGGCTTCGATGGCCAGGACCCGGGCCAGCTGCGTCTCGGCCGCCTTGGCGGCGCTGTAGGCGCCGAAATCCTTCCCGGGCGCCAGGACGTTCTTCGAGGCGACGAACACCAGGCTGCCGCCGATCCCCTGCTCCTTCAGGATGCGCAGCGCCGCGCGGGACACCAGGAAATGACCGGTGGCGTTCACGTCCAGCGAGCGTTTCCAGTCGCGCAGATCCATGACGTCGATGGGGGACGAGTGGGCCGTGCCGGCATTGGAGACCACGACGTCCAAGCCGCCGTAGGAGACGACCGCGTCCCGGAAGGCCGCCTCGACGCTCGATTCGTCGGTGACGTCCAGGCCCAGACCCACGGCGCGATCGAGCCCGTGCGCCCCGCAGATCTCCCGCGCCACGGCCGACGCCCCCTCGCCGTCGAGATCGGTGACGACGACGTGGCACCCCGCGGCCGCGAGACCGCGGGCGACGGCGCGGCCGATCCCGTGGGCGCCGCCCGTCACCAGCGCCACGCGCCGCGCCAGCTCCTTTTCCGGCGGCGCGAGCGTGAGCTTGTACAGCTCCATCGGCCAGTACTCCACGTCGAAGGTGTCCTGGACGCTCAGCGAGCGGTATGTGCCGATCCCCTGCGCCCCGCGCGTGACGTTGATCGTGTGGTGATAGATGTCGGCCACGATGCGAGTGTGCTTCGCGTCCTTCCAGGCGGTCAGGAGCCCGACCCCCGGGATCAGGACGACGCGCGGAAAGGGATCGAGCCTCGGCTCCCTGCCGCTGGTGTGCTTCTTGAAATAGAGGTCGTACCAGGCGGTGTAGTCCTTAAGCCCCTTCGCGATCGCCTGCTTCAGCGCGGCGATCCCCTCCGGCGTTTCCGGCCTCTCGGGAAGGTTGTGGTGGACGAACAGCGGCCGCGGCTTGGTGTAGAGCAGGTGGTCGGGCGTGGCCGGTCCGGCCAGGCACAGCTGCGGCCCCGCCTCGGAGCCCGCGAACTCGAGCACGTCGTCCGCGTCGTCGAATCTCAGGACGATCCGCTCCCACGCCTCGCGATCGGCGCTACCGTCCGCTCCATCGGGCGGCCGTCCGCTCAATAGCCCGCGCAGGAACGGCGCGATCCCGGCCACGACGGCGCGGCGCGCCTCCTTCGAAAGGGGCGGGCGGGCCGGCGGACCGAAGACGGCCTTTCCCACGGCGCGGGAGCGCGCGTACTCCTCGGCGCGCGTGTTCATCTCGATCGTGGCGTCGTACGATTCCTTCGCCGTCTGCCCCCAGGTGATGAGCCCGTGTTTCTCCAGGACGACGCAGCGCGCCTTCGGCTCGCCCGCGATCGCCTCCGCCACCTGGCGCGACAGCGTGAAACCGGGGCGGCGGTACGGGATCCAGATCGCCTCCTCGCCATAGGCCGCCTGGACGTGCCGCCGGCCGTCCGCCGTGTTGGTCAGCGCCAGGATCGCGTCCGCGTGCGTGTGGTCGATGTGCGAGTGCGGCACGAATCCGTGAAGCAGCGTCTCGATCGACGGGCGGGGCGAGGTCGGCTCCATCAGGCAGTGGACGAGGTAGGCCACCATCTCCTCGTCGGTCATCGTGTCGCGCTGGTGAAGCGGCTCGATGTCGTCCAGCCGGATGCCGGGAAAGTGACGCGTCTCGATCGTCTTGAGATCCGAGCCGCTCCCCTTGATCCGCATGACGCGCATCCGGCGTCCGCGGAAGTCGGTCTCGGAATGCTTGATCGAGGTGTTGCCTCCTCCCCAGACGACGAGGTTCGTGTCGCGGCCGATCAGACGCGATCGGTAGACGAGCAGATCGATCCCGTCGAGGCCCCTGGCTTCCTCGTCGCGCCACAGGTTCTGCATCGTGCGCGGATTATACCTTTTCGATGGCTGGCGGCCGGATGGCGTCGTATATTCGGAGAGATGCGCAGAGGGACCGATCGCAAAACCGTGATCCGGCTCGCCGGAATCGCGCTGTCGCTCGCGGGGCTCGCGATCGGCGCCACGGCCTTCCTGAGATTCGTGACGTCGGTCGCCCACAACAGTCTCGCCGGCGGACCGAGCCTCGCCCGCATCCCCGAATATTATCGGCAGGTCGGGGCGTACTACGCCCGCGGCTTCGTCACAGGCTTCTTCGTCTGTTACTTCCTGATGTTGCTGGCGATGATCGTCGGAGCGTGGGTGGACGAGGCGCGGCAGGCCCGCCGGGCCCGGCGCGGCGCCGAATCGGCGCCCGCGCCCGCGGCGCCGGTGTCCCCGGCGCTCGTCGGCGATCCGGTGCGACCCGACTGACGACGCGAGACCCGGGAGGCGCCTCTACTCCTGCGACGCCGTCCGGCCGAGACTGACGACTCGTCCGGCCCGCGGGCCGTGCGGTCCCTGCACGATCTCGAACTCGACCGCCTGCCCTCGCTCCAGGCTCTTGAATCCCTCCCCCTGAATCGAGGCGGAGACCACCGCGACGTCCTCGCCTCGCTCCGGGTGGATGAGCCCGTACCCCTTGATCTCGTTGAACCACTTCACGCGGCCTGTCAGTCTCATGCGTGTCTCCACGGGACAGAATGCGGGAAGGGCGCGCCCATTTAGCACACGGTTTCGCGCGTTGTCAAGGCGGCCGGCCGCTGCTAGAATCCGCCCATGTCGCGTCGCGCGCGGGCCACCGTGCTCATCGCTCTGGCCTACTGGCCCGGCGCCCTGGCGCAATCGTGGACCGACACCACGCGCGCCCGCATGATAAAGGACGCCCTCAAGATCTCGCCGCCCGCGCTGCGCCAGGTCCTGCAACACTACGAGAAGGAGCTTCTGCGCGGCATGCTCGATCCCTCCCGGCACGAGAACGAGGAGGTGCACTACCAGCACGCCGACGGCAAGGGAGGGCTGGCGGCGGCCGGCATCGAGCGCAAGACCCAGGACATCATCGACATGCTGTCGAAGGAGGCGCCGTTCGGCAGCGTCACCTACGAGATGGGCGTCCTGGCGCACCTGGTGTCCGACGTCGAGTTCCCCCTGAGCGCCTCCGACGCCGATCCGCGCGAGCCCCTGTACCGCGACGCCTACCGGAAATACGTCGAGAAGATGCTGGACAAGATTCCGTTCGTCGTCGATCGCGAGCCGCCGCCGGCGCTCGAGAAGAACGACATCCGGGGGTTCGTGAAGGACATCGCGCGCCGCTCCGGCAAGAACTACAAACCGATCGGTCCGGCCTTCAAGGACGATGGAACACCGGCGTCGCCCACGGCCCTGGACGAGCGCTCTCTGCCGTTCGGGATCACCTCCCTGTCGTATTCGCACGCCACGAGCGACATCGCCTGGATCTGGAGGCATCTGTGGGTCTCGATCAACGGCGATATGCGCGGCACTCCGTTCCTGGGCGCGCCGCCACCCGAGAAGGTGACGGTCCCGCCGCGGCCGCCGAAGAAGAAGCGAATCGCACCTCAGGCCGCCGCGTCCTCCCCGTCGCCGCAGGCGACCGCCGCCGCCTCGCCCACCCCGGCGACGCAGGCGCCCCCGAGGCCTTCCCCCTCGCCGGCGCCGCAATCGTCCCCGAAGCCCTCCCCTTCGCCGACGCCGGGCGCCAGGACGTCCCCCGCGCCCCAGGCCTCTCCGACGCCCGTGCCGCGGAGCGCCCGGTCGTGACGGGGCCGGGAAGGCCGAAGCGCGCGCTCCTCAGCGTCTTCGACAAGACCGGAGTCGTCGACCTCGCTCGCGAGCTCGCCTCGCTCGGCTACACGCTCCTTTCGAGCGGCGGCACCGCCGCAGCGCTCAAGGGCGGCGGCGTGCCGGTCATGGAGATCGCCCGCTATACCGGCCAGCCCGAGATTCTCGAAGGCCGGGTCAAGACGCTGCATCCCAAGGTGCACGGCGGCATCCTGGCGGACGTCGCGAAAGAGTCGCACCGCGCCGATCTGGACCGCTCGGGCATCGAGCCGATCTCCCTCGTCGTCGTGAATCTCTACCCGTTCCGTGACGTGGCAAAGCGCCCCGGGGCGTCCCTGGAGGAATTGATCGAGATGATCGATATCGGCGGGCCCGCCATGGTGAGAGCAGCGGCGAAGAACCATCGCCACGTCGGCGTGATCGTGGACCCGGCGGACTATCCGGCCGTCCTGCGGGAGCTGCGCGACGGGGGCGCCCTGCGGGACGAGACACGCTTCGCCCTGGCCGTGAAGGCCTTCGCGCACACCGCCTCGTACGACGCGGCGATCCGGGACGAGCTGGACAGCAGGAGGACGGGCGCGACCGCGAAGACGGTCCGGACGTCCCCCCAGGCCGCGACGCCGACCTTCCCCGATCGCCTGACGATCGAGGCCAGGCTGGTGCAGGCGCTGCGCTATGGTGAGAACCCCCACCAGCGGGGGGCCCTGTACGCCGAATCCGGCGACATCTCCGGGACGGTCGCCGCCGCGCGCCAGCTCCAGGGGAAGGACCTGTCGTTCAACAACATCGTCGATCTCGACGCAGCCTGGCGGGCGGTGCAGGAGTTCGACCAGCCCGCGGCCGTCATCGTCAAGCACAACAACCCCTGCGGCGTCGGGGCGGCTTCGTCCCTCAAGGACGCGTTCGTCAAGGCCCGGCAGTGCGATCCCACCTCGGCCTTCGGCGGCATCGTGGCGTTCAACCGCCCGCTCGATGCCGCGGGCGCGGCCGAGGCCGCCTCGATCTTTCTTGAGTGCCTGATCGCCCCGGGCTACGAGGCGGCGGCGCGCGACGTGCTGGCCGAGAAGAAGAACCTGCGCGTCCTGGAGGCGGGCCAGGCGCCCGCGGCGCCGCCCGGGAGCGATCTGCGCCGCGTCACCGGCGGCTATCTCCTGCAGGATTGGGACCTGGCACCGATCGACATGTCGAAGGCGCGCGCGGTGAGCAGACGGCGGCCATCGGCCGAAGAGTTGCGCGCGCTCGATTTCGCCTGGAAGGTCGCGAAGCACGTCAAGTCGAACGCGATCGTCCTGGCGCGCTCCGACCGGACGATCGGGATCGGCGCGGGCCAGATGAGCCGGGTCGATTCGGTGCGCCTGGCGGTCATGAAATCCCTCGTTCCGGTCAAGGGGGCCGCCTTGGCGTCCGACGCCTTCTTCCCGTTCCGCGACGGGATCGACGAGGCGGCGAAGGCGGGCGTGGCCGCGGTGGCGCAGCCGGGCGGATCCCTGAAGGACAGCGAGGTGATCGCCGCCGCCGACGAGGCCGGCATGGCGATGGTCTTCACCGGGGTGCGCCACTTCCGGCACTGATCCGGCCGCCGCGTTCCGGCCGTCCTACTTCTGGTCGAAGTTGCGCAGCGTCAGGCTGTCGGTGAAGGCGTAGTAGGTCCGATCCTTGGCGCGGTTGGTGTATCTCTCGGCGACGTCCTGAAGCTTGAGGGCCTGCGCGTCGTCCGGGTCGATCGCCAGATCCTCGGAGAGTTTCACGAGGGCGTCTCTCGAGTTGCCCGCCTTCAGCAGGACGACCGCCCAGTTGTACCAGGCGTTGCGTGTGTACAGGTCGATGTTACCGAGCCCCTTGTCACGCGGCAGGCGGTAGAGCAGGCGCAGGGCGTTCTCGTAGTCCTTGTCGGTGAACGCGCTCTTGGTCGAATCGAATTCGTTCTGCAGCGCCTGATCCTCGTCGATCTTAGCCTGGGCCTTGTCGGCCATCTCCTTCACTTCCATGTTGACCGGATCGAGGGCCAGGACGGCGTTGAATTGGGCGCGCGCCTCGCGCCACTTTCCCATTCCGAGCAGGCGGCGGCCGTCGGCGGTGTAGGCCGCGATCTTCCTCTGCATCTCCTCTTTCGACATGGCGGGCGTGGGAGGCTTAATCGGCCCGCTCGGCGGCGGGATTTTCGCGACGGGCGGCGGCACGGCTCCCGCGACCTGCGCCGTGCCCCCTCCGGCCGCCGGTGCCGAGTTCGATCCGGGCGAGGGCGCTCCGGGCGACGACTGCGGCTCCGGCGCCGTCCCCGTGCCGGAGTCGCCCGCCTGTCCGGTCGCGGCCTGCTGGCGGCTCGTTCCTCCGATCGGAGTCGGGATCGGAGGGTGCCCGGCGTCGGCCGTTCCCGAGGGAGCGCCGGCCGGCGGAGCGTCCGGCTGGCTCGGATGTCCCGCCCCTATCAGAGCACGACCACGGCTGATGAGTTCCTGCACCACCTCCGGCTGCTGGTAGGCGTACCAGCCGCCGGCGCCGAGACCTCCGAGGAGAATGAGGTAGAGCAGGAGCTTCATCAGCGGAAAGCCCGACTTGTGCACCGCCGCCGGCCTGGGCCGGTCCGGCGGGCGCAGCCTGGGCGCCGTCGCCGGCGCTTCGCGGGGTGCGGGCCTCTCTACGGGCACATGATGGCGGGCGTGCGTCTTCGCCGTGTCCTGCGGCTTGGCGACGGGGACGGATGGAGCCGGCGACGCCGGCTGCTCCGCCTCCGGGCCGGAAAATCCGGGCATGCCCGAATCGAGGAGCGACATCAGATCCATGTCGCCCGCCTGGGCCGGCGTGCCTGTGGCCTTGGCTCCCGTTCCGCGCAGAAGCCCCCGCTCTTTGTCCTTCAGGTTGAGCTGCGTCAGTTCCGTCTCCCAGGCGGCCTTCGCGTCCTCCGCGACGTCCGACACCGGAACGCGGCCGTCCGGGGCTGCAGGTGCCTGCGGCGCCACCGGCTGGGACGGCGCAGTCTTCGAGGCGCCCGCCTGCGGCGTCGTCACCCTCGTCGAGGTCCTGGCGGCGGCCGACGCCGGAGCCTCGGGCGTCTTCTTTCCATGCGCCGACACGACGGGGGGAGGCATCACGGGCCCGTGGTCCGCCGCGGGCTCGACGACCGTGGCCGGTATCTCTTCGGGAGTCGGTCCCTTCGGGACCACGCGCGAGGAGGGCGGCCGGATCGTCTTCGCCTCGACGACCTGCTCCTTCGCCGGTGCCGGCGCCGGTGCCTCGGCTCCGCCCGACCCGAGATCGCTCAGCTCGAATGGCGACTCCTCGGGCTGGGTCGCGCCGAGCGACGGATCCTCGAACGCCGCCTCGAGCGCCGCGCGCGCCGCGACATCTTCCTGCATGGCCGCCGCCTCGCCCGTGTCCAGGTCAGGCGGCTGCTCGGCCGCCTCCTGCGGCTGTTCGGGCGCCTCGGGGGGCTGTGGAGCCTCCGCCTTCGGCGCGCGAGCGGCCGGAGGCTCCGTGGCCGCTCCGGATCTCAGCTTGACGCCGGCGGCGATCGCCTGGGGCATCGTGAGCTTGACGGTCATGCCTCCGAGCTGGCTGGCGGCCATCTTCAGATTCATTTGGATCTTGTCGCGGATATCCTTGAGAAGGTTCTTCGCGCCCGGGTGCGTCGCATCGAGCGTGAATACCTTCTTGCACTCCGCTTCGGCCTCGGAGAAGCGCTCCTGCGTCAGGAGCTCGCGCGCCAGGGCCAGGTGCTCATCGATGAACGGCGCCGACTCGAACGCGTGCTGCGCCTCTTCGAGAAGCCGCTGGATGTCCGGGGAATCCGGGGCGAGCGCGAGCAGCCCCTGCGCTCCGTCGATCGCCTCGGAATAGTTGCGCTCGGCCAGGAGCTGTTTGACGCGGGCGATGCCGAGATCGACCTGGGCCTCGACCTCCTCGGCCGGAAGGCCCGCGGTGGCCTCGGCGCCGTCGGCCGGCGTGGGCGCTTCCTGCGCGGGGCCCTGCGGAACGGAATCGATGTCCCCCAGGAGGAGGGTCGCCATGCGGATCCCCTCCCGGGCCTTCTGACTGCCGGGGTCGACGGTGAGGGCCTCCTGCCAGGCCTCGATCGCCCCCTTGTACTCTCCGTTATTGTAGAGGGAGGAGGCCTTGGCCAGGAGTTCCTGTAGTGTTTCGTCGTCGATCACAGTCCGCCCCTGGCGGGCAGACACGGAGGCGCACGCACTCCGGGGCCCGCAACGGCTCAATTTATGCCCGGGGGGGCGGAAGTCAAACGATCGGATAGGGTTCGGGGAGGGTCATGACGCCCGCCGGCCGGCACCGGCGGCGGCCTTCTTGATCGCTTCCTTCAGCGTCGGCAGGTCCTTGAATCCGGGATTGATCGCCTCCACCTTGGCGAAGGCCTCTGTGGCCGTCTTGACGTCGTTCTTGCCCGACAGGGAGACGATTCCGAGATTCAGCCAGGTCTGCCAGTGCTCCGGGTCGTACGACAGAGAGGTCCGGAACTGGGCGATCGCATCATCCGCCATGCCCATCTCGTACAGGCAGATCCCCATGTCGGTCCGCGCGTTCACGTCCTTCGGTGTAACCGCGAGCGCCTTCTTGTAGTACTGCACCGCCTCCTCGAACTTGCGCGCGTCGTGGTACATGTTGGCCAGCCGAAGGAGCGCCTGGACGTCCTGTGGATCCTTCTCGATGGCCACCTTGAGAGCGCTGATCTCCTGGAACACCTGCGCCATCATCTGTTCGTTGCCCGCCCCCTGGCCGCCGGCGTCTCCCGCGGGGCCACCCCCGGCGCCGCCGCCCGCCGCCGGCGCACCCTGCGACATCCCCATGTTGCCGGCCGCGGGGACGGGGGCCGCCTGCTGCACGACCGCGGGCTGATGCACGGCATAGGCGATGATGTAACCAACCAGGAATCCGAACAGGATGCCCGAGACGAGAAACTGGATCTGATCCTTGTTCATGCGGGCAGGAACGCTAACACAAAATCACGGGCCGATCCAGGTCATCGCCCGCGTTCGACCGGGCCTGCGTCGTCGCTGTGCTATAGTCCCGGCGTGACGCTCGTGACGTCGCAGGCACCGCTCGCCGCCGGTCCCGCCCGCTCCCGTCTCTCCCTCGCCCTCGGAACGTTCCTCGTGGGGCTGTTCGTCGTCTGCGCGATCTTCGCGCCGCTCCTTTCGGGCCTGTTCGGTTACGACCCCTACGAGCAGGTCGCCCCCCGCTCGGTCTCGCCGCCGACGCCGCCGAGCCGCGACAACTGGCTCGGGACCGACACGCTCGGGCGGGATCTCCTGAGCCGGCTGTTCTTCGGCGCGCGCGTCTCGCTCGAGGTCGGCGTTCTCGCCGAGGCGATCGCCCTGCTCATCGGCACGGTGCTGGGAGCGGTGGCCGGCTACGCCGGCGGACGGACCGACGCGTTTCTGATGCGCCTGACCGATCTGGTGCTGGCCTTCCCCGCGCCGCTCCTGGCTCTGGCCATCATCGCGGCCGTTCCCGAGCCCGAGACCGCTCCGATCTTGAGGTCTCTGCCCCATCCGTCGGTCGGAGTCGTGTTTCTGGTGCTCGGCTGTCTGGGCTGGGCGGGGATCGCCCGCCTGGTGCGCGCCGAGTTCCTGAGGCTGCGCGAGCAGGAGTTCGCGCAGGCGGCCCAGGCGATGGGTGCCAGGGGCGCCCGCGTGGTCCTGCGCCATCTTCTTCCGAACGCCCTGCGGCCTCTCATCGTCGTAGCGACCCTGGGCATCGGCGGCAACATTCTCATGGAGGCCTGGCTGTCGTTCCTGGGGGTCGGCGCGCGGCCGCCTCTCCCGTCCTGGGGCTCGATGGTGACCGAGGGGCAGGCCTACTTCCTCGCCAAGCCCTGGGTCTGCCTGGTCCCCGGTCTGGCGATCCTCTTCGTGGTTCTCGGATTCAATCTGCTGGGCGACGCGGTCGGGGACAGGCTCGACCCGCGCCGCCGCCAGCGCCTCGCCTGAGCGGAGACACACGCATGCGCACACTCGACACCCGCACCTCGCTCTCCGGGCGCGCCCGCGCGGCCCTTCTCCTGCCGATCGCCCTCCTCGGGTTCGCCCTTAGCACCTGCACGCGCCGGGCCTCCACACCGAAGAAGCCCGAGCAGGTGTTCCGCTTCCGCATGCACGAAGATCCGCCCACCCTCGACCCCGCCCTGTCGAACGACGAGTTCTCCGACTCGGTGGTCCTGAACGTCAACCGCGGCCTCGTCGAGCTCGACCCCGGAACGCTCGAGATCCGGCCGGCGATCGCGGAATCCTGGTCGGTCTCGCCCGACAACCTCGAGTACACCTTCCACCTGCGTGACAACGCGCGCTTTCACAACGGGCGCGCTCTGACGTCGCAGGACGTCGCCTATTCCTTTCTCCGGCTCCTGAAGAAGGAGACGCAGTCGCCGCGACGGTTCCTCCTCGAGCCGGTCGAGGGGGCGCAGGATTTCAGCGAGGGGAAGAGCCCCGCGGTCAAGGGCCTCACCACACCCGACGATCGCACCGTCGTCCTCCGACTCGCGAAGCCGTTCGCCCCCTTCCTCTCGGAGCTGACCATGGTCAACGCCTCCATCCTGCCGAAGGAGGCGTACGACGACCCCACCAAGGCCTATCTTCGGGCCCCGGTCGGCTGCGGGCCGTTCAGGCTGGCGCGCTGGGAGCAGTCCAATTTCATCGAGCTCCTGCCGTTCGATGGCTACTACGGCGGGCGCCCCGCGCTCGATC
>DATFVU010000324.1:0-9163 GCA_035260145.1 Candidatus Polarisedimenticolia bacterium
CGAGCAGGATGTCCCACTGCTTCAGGCAGGCGACCTGGCGGTAGCCGTCCAGGATCGACTTGACCGTCGGGAATTCGAGCCTCCTGAACCCGGCCACCGCTCCCTTGCAGTCGTTGCTGAATCGCGCGAAGCTGTCCTCCAGGTCCTGCCCGCTCCCCTTGAGCTTTTCGCCCTGCTCCTTGACGATGCGATCGCGCTCCTTGAACTGCTCCTCCCGCCCCTTCACCAGCTCGACCGCCCCGCGGCATTCTTCGATCAGCTTGTCCTGATCGGCGTAGTCCCGGATCTCCGGCACGATGCTGTCGTTGAAGCGCGTCAGGCATTCGCCGGTCTCGACCTTGGCGAGATCGATCTCCTGCAGGAGCCCGAGCCCCGACGGCGCCTCCGCCTCCATCCCCTGCAGCGAGGCGAGATCGTCCTTGAGATCCTGGAAATGTCTCTGGAATTTGACGTAGTCCTGCTGCTCGTATCTCAGGATTTCGCGCAGGCGCGCCGAGCAATCCTGGATCTCGCGAGGTGTTGTGGCGTTCCGGCAGCCCTCCTGGAGCTGGTCGAACATGGCCAGGCTGGAGGTGGCACCCTGCCGGGAGCAGTCCTTGCGGATCGACTGCGCTGCGTCGCGGATCGAAAATCCCGGAAGGAGGCTCTGCCCCTTCGGCGACTCGTCTTTCAGATATCCGAACTGTCGCAGGAGATCCTCGCGGGCCGCGAGCGCCTCGGCGCGCGGCAGCTGCCACAGTCGATCGAATCCCTGCAGATCGTCGGACCATTGAGCGCGACGTCCCATGCGCAGCCAGATGACGCTGTGCAACACGTCGATGCGCTCCAGACAGGTCTTCTCCGGCGAGGTCGCGAACGCCTGGGCGGATCGAAGGGTGGGCTCGAGCACCGCGTCGTTGAAGCCCGCCCGGAAGAACCCGAGCACCTGATCGTCGAGGCCTCCCGGCCGGCGCATGCCGAAGCCCCGCACCAGGGAGAAGCCCACCATCTTGTGATGCAGATCGCGCAGCGTCCCGGTGGACTGCAGGGCCCGGACAATCCGCCGGTCGGCCGCATCGACGCCGTTGGCCGGGACCAGGGCCTGCTCGAAGCCGCTGACGATCCCGGGCACCTCACGCTCCACCGATCGATAGAGGCCGAGATTGAGCAGGAAGGCAATCACGACGAACAGCAGGAACAGGCAGGCCAGGCCGGCCGGCAGGAAGACTCCCAGCGCGGTGTTGCGCTGCTGGCGCCACCAGCGAAGAGCCGTGCCGCTCACCAGCCCCTGATCGCGCGACAGCAGATCCCGGAACAGCTCCAGGAGGAAGTAACTGCGCTTCGGCTCGTCGGCTTCCTCGGCGGCCGCGGCCGCGGTCTTGGCCGGAGCGACGCCGAGGGTGCGGGCGAACTCGGCCATGGCCCGCGCCACGGGCGAGCCCTCCCCCTGCGTCCCGCTGGTGAAATAGACGCCGCGGAAGATCGGCGTGTCCCCCGACGGATCGCGCAGGAAGAAGGTCTCGGCGAACGCCTGCAGCGGCCGTTCGAGCCGCCGGAACTCCTCGGGGAAGAAGAACAGGCGGTGCGCCCGGCGCGTGGAGGCGATGCGGGCCACCATCTCGAGACGGTACGCGTCCAGCCGCCTCAGGACACTCTGCACCGAGGCCCCGACGAGCCGCCGCGCGTCCGCCCGCGTCGAGGGATCCGCGTGGCTCCATCCCAGAATCTCGTGCCGCCGCTGCGCCGGCAGCCCCCGGAAGAATTCGGTGAACCCCTCGACCAGATCGCACTTGCTGACCAGCAGGTAGACCGGGAAGCGGAACTGCAGCTCCTGATGCAGGAGGTCGACGATCTCCCGGACGTGCGAGGCCTGATCCTGGAGGTCGTCCTCGGAGCGGCTCAGGAGATCGTCGGCCGGCACCACCACCACGAGCCCGTCCAGAGGGCGGCGGCCGCGATACTTGCGCAGCAGCCGCAATAGCTCCGCCCAGTTGCGGCGCGTCTGCTCGTCCGCCCCCTCGGTGACCCACCGGCCGGGCGTATCGAGAAAGATCAGCTCCTTGGTGAAGAACCAGTTGGCCGTGTGCGTCCCGCCGACCCCCTTCACCCAGTCCTTGCGCACCGGGAGCCCGAGCCCGGAGTTCTTGATCGCCACCGTCTTGCCGGCCTGGGATCGGCCCATGACCAGGAACCAGGGGAGCTCGTAGAGGGCGTGGCTCCCACCCCCCGCCCGCCGCAGCAGGCTCAAGGCCTCCATCATGTTGTCGCGGATCTTCTGGAGGTCCTCCTTGCCGACGGCCCCTTCGCCGCCCATGCCTTCGATCATCCGCTTCTCCAGCCAGCGACTCCGAAGCAGTAGCACCAGCCAGATCAGAAGCACCAGCATCGCCACGATGCCGACCGCTCCGAGCGTGTACGCCAGGACCACCCAGGGTGTCTCGAACGCCTTCACCGCGTAGAGCAGGATCCCGAAACTCTGGACCACGAACCCGGTCGCGAGCGGCCACAACCAGGCCCGCGCCCGCGCGAACAGGGCCACGAGGCCGTACGCCAGAAACGCAAGCGCCACGAGCGTCGGCCACAGATAGTTGAAGACCGGCGGCGGGATCAGGCGGGCCTGCCGACCGAACCACGCGCCCACGAAGGCAAGGATCAGGATGACCGTGATCAGAATCAGGGCCAGGATGCGGCGGTTCATGGAGTCGCCCCGGGGGTGGGTTCGGGAACGGGCGTCGGGGTCGCGGCCGCGGCCGCCGGAGCCGTCGGTCGATGGAACTGAACCTGCCGCAGTCTCTCGCTGGCGGCCCGCGGCATCCATCCCGCGACCCAGAACAGGATGAGCCACAGGACGAGCACCGCCAGGATCGTCGCGCCGCTGGCCATCACCCACCAGCGAGGGGCGGGTGGAACGGCGTCGGCCACGGGGGCCGCGGTCCGATAGGCGTCCGGGAAGAGAACCGGTTGCTTGTCCAGGGGGACCGGATGGATGCTGCGCAGGATCTTCTGGCGGATCTCTCCGATCCGGGCCGCCTGCTGGGCCGGATCGAGGTCGGCATACTTCCCCCGGTATCCGAGCGCCAGACAGACCAGATAGACTTCCTTCACCGCCTTCTGGCGATTGCCGAGCCCCTCCAGGCGGCGGTAGAAATTCTCGCCCCCCTCGGCGTCCCGATGCAGGACGATGTGCAGCGGCTCGGCGGACCAGCGCGCCTTCCCCTGCCACTCCGAATAGACCACCTGCTCGTCCAGGAAGAGAGACAGGGCGTACGACGCCTCACGGGCGTCCTCTTCCTCGATGCCATGCTCCGGGGCGTCGCGCTCGATGCGCTGCAGCGCGGCCAGGATCTCCTTTCGGAACGCGTCGTAGTCCGGCTGCGTCCCCGAGGCCTCGCCGGGAAGCATGGTGGCGTAGCCGAGCAGGGGCATGCTCAGCTCCATCAGGCTGAGACGCCGGCGGGGCTGTTTCGCCTGCGGGCGGCGGGTCGGTCGCCGGCGAGGGTCCGGGCGCTTCTCCTCATAGTCTTCGCCTTCTTCGTCACGCGACTCAGAGACGTCCTCTTCGCCGTACTCCTGCTCTTCGTCCATCTCCGACCAGTCCAGTCCCCGCTGGCGGGGCGCCCCGAGCCCGAGGCGTTCCCAGAGCGAGGGCCCCTTGCGCGGAGCCGGGCGCGCTCGCCGCCGGGGGGGCGGAGCCGATCGGCGCTTTCGACCCCTGGGCTCCTCATCCGCGAGCTCGTCCTCGTCGACCGACCCCTCCTCGTCCCAGTCCTCGGGGTTCTGGTCCTCGAAGTCCTCTTCGCTCTCCCCGCCGGAATCGTACCGGTCGGAGCGGCGGGGCGGACGGCGGGGCCGGCGGGGGTCGCGATTGCGGTACCGTGGGTCGTCCATGATGCTCCTCGAGGCTCAGGCTCCCGAATTTTTTGTCGGCGCGCTCATGCGGCGGGCAGGATCACCACCAGGTTGAACTTCAAGTCGGCGGGGGCGCCCAGCAGGAACACGTTCAGCTCCCCCTGCGTCATGACGTGCGTCGCCCACTCCTCGTGCTCCTGCTTCAGACGAAAATAAGTCGCGATGTGCCCCGGAGGGAGCTCCGGCGGCGGGCCGGGGAGCGGCTCCGTGGGAACGCCCGGCAGCGCGTGCTTCCTGAGCATCTCGATGCGGGGTGGACTGCTGATCTTGGCCGCCAGGACCAGCATCGGAATGCGGGGCGTCGATTCGTTGGCGGTCGCCTCGAGGAAGAAGCGGGCGCCCGGCTTTTTCCCCTGCGCCGGGATGACGGCGCGGAACTGCCCTTCGCCGCCGCGCTCCATCGGCACGCGCACCCACCGGCGTTCGATCGCCGGCTTGCTCCAATCGGTGATCAGCTGGCGCAGCTTCTCGAACACCGGGACGACGTCGTCGTGGCGATAGGGTGGGATCTCGTCGAGCGAGCGATCGGCCCCCGCCCTGTAGAACAGCGTGCCGGCCAGGCGAGCCATCTCGCAATAAACCTGGTGCGGGTGGGCCATCCCCGTATGGACCATGTCCCGGAGAACCGGCAGGCTTCCTGAGAGCGCCTGAAACAGGACCAGGTGGTCGGGGTTGTCGGAGCCGAGAGCCTCCTGGCCCAGCTCGCGCACGACCAGGGCGAGCCGTTCGAGAACGGCGCGACTGACGCGGTGCAGCGTCTGGGAAGCGGCCAGAACGAGAACCGGCGGCGCGAAGTCGGGCGCCATCGAGACCGGGCGGGAGGCGTCGCCGGTGCTCACCAGGCGCGAGATCGGAAGCGTCTCGAACCCCTCGACGGTTTCATCGCCCAGGAACAGCCGGAGGTTGTACTCGAGGAATTCGACCGGCACCGGTTCGCCAAGGTTGTCCATGTCGTACACCGGCTCGTTCATGACGATGAATCGCGTGTCCGACTTGCCGTCCCCCTCCGGCGCCGTCTGCGCGCGCCGCTCCTCGAGAACCCGTACCCCGATGCTCACGTTGAGCGGCCGGTCCGATCGGGACAGGAACTCCTTGAACGGCCGATTCGGCAGTCGCGAGTTGCGCGGCACATCCAGGAGAGTGCCGTCGGCAAGGACGGCGCGCAGCCGCTTCACGCTGACGACGTAATTGGACAGAGCGTCCTCGTCCAGCTCGATCTTCTGGATCCCCCAGGCGTATGGATCCAGCCCCTGGGGACGCCCGGACTCCCTCGACTCGACGTAGACGTCGTGCTGCTGGAGATGGTGGGGCCGGAGGAACATCCCCTCCTTCCACCTGACGGGCCTCAGCTTTTCCATCCGATCAGCCCTCTAGGTCTCTGAACTTCCCATTGCTTGGGTGAATGTTGACCCGATCCTGCCAGCGACCGGGTCGGTAGTCAACAACCTCCATCGACAAAGGCCCTCGATTTTCAGGGGCGGCTTGCGGTAGGCTTCCCACAACACGTAAGGAAGAACATGCCCCCAGTCGACCAGGAGCGACAGCCAGCGGGCGGAGATCGCACGTCCCTTCCCGGGATGCCGTTGAAGATCCTCGTGGTGGCGGAGCTGAGCGGTCGAGACCCGTCCACCGGTCGCTCCGCCTCGCGCTCCGAGAGGGTCCGGGTCGACAAGGAAACGTTTGGTGAGGTCCTCGCCGGGTTCAGGGTGCAGGCCAATCTGGACATCCGGGACCGGCTGTCCGATCGCAAGGACCCCCTCTTCGTCGAGCTTCGATTCCCCGACATCAAGGCCTTCCGGCCGGAGGCGGTGGCGCAACAGGTGCCGGCGACGCGCGATCTGCTCGTGGTGCGACAGGCGCTGGTTGAAGCCCGATCCGGGCGGCTCGGTCTCTCCGAGGCCCGGGACAGGATCGCCGCGCTTCAGGCGAGCTCTCCCCTGGTGGCCCGCGTGCGCGAGCTGCTCGAAGGGGTCAAAGCGCGGCCGGCCGCCCAGGCCCCCGCGGGCCCGCCCCCCTCCGTCGAAGCCGGACCTTCCTCGGGCGGCCTGGACAATCTTCTGGGGATGGTGGAGACGGGCGAGGCGGAGCCGCCCCGCGCCTTCGATCCGCAGCGTCTCGACTCGCTCATCCGACAGCTCGTCGCCTCGGAGGGGTCCGGACGCGGGATCGACCCCCGGGCCGCCGACGCGGCCGTGCGCTCCGTCGACGACGCGATCGGGACGCAGCTCGATGAAGTCCTTCATCATCCCGAGTTTCGCCGCCTCGAAGCCGTCTGGCGGGGCCTGAAGTTTCTCGTCGACCGCACCGACTTCCGGCTGCCGATTCGCATCGAGATCCTGTCCACCGGTCGCGACACCCTTCTCGGCCTGTACGACGAACTGGTCCACAACCCCGAGTCACAGGGGCTGTCCGACGAGCCGCTCTCGATGGTGCTGGTCGATCGGGCCTTCTCCAACACCCCCGAGGATCAGGATCTCCTGCGGGCCCTGGCCGAGAGAGGCTCGGCGCTCTCGGTGCCGATCGTGGCCTCGGCCGCCCCCGGCATGCTGGGTCTCGAGACGGCCGCAGATCTCTCGAAGGCGCGCGGGATCCGGGAGACTTTCGACCGGGACAGCCACGCGAAGTGGCGCAGCCTGCGCGCCTACGGCCACTCGCGCTGGCTGGCGCTGGTGTTCAACCGCTTCCTGCTGCGTCCGCAATACGGCGCCGAGGGGCTGAAGACGCAGGGATTCGACTACATCGAGAATCTGCCGTCCGACGAAAGGCGGCCGTGGGGCAATCCCGGGTGGGCCGTGGCCACCCTGGCCGCGCGCTCCTTCGCGCGCATCGGCTGGTGCACCGACATCATGGGGCAGCGCACCTCGGGCATGGTGGAGGATCTGGCCGTGCGCCGCCACAGTCGCCCGGGCGCCGCCGAGGACGTGTCGTTCCCGCTGGAGGCGGTGATCTCCGACGCGGCCGAGCGGGACCTCAACGACAACGGCCTCATGACGCTGTCGGCGGCGCTGAACGGGGATCGGGCCTACCTCCGACTCGCCCCCAGCGTGCACGCGCCCGGCCACTACACCGATCCGGCCGACAAGGCGCGGGCGCGCCTGCAGTCGACCCTTCCCTATCAGATGTTCGTCAGCCGAGTGATCAACTACGCCATGCTGCTGGAGGGACGGCTGGTGCCGGGGCGCAGCCCCGAGCAGATCCAGGCCGGCTACGACCGGGCGCTGCGCGATCTCCTGCACAGCGCCGGCCCCGTGCCGCCGGACGCCGTCCAGGTCCGGATCATCCCCAACGAGGAGGACGCCTCGCGCCAGGATCTGCATCTGAAGATCCGCTGGCCCGGCGCCCAATCCCTTCCCGGCGCGGGCGAGCTCGAGCTGCGCTGGCCGCTGGCGGGATAGGAGGGATCGACGTGGACGAACGGGCAGCCGTCGGCCGTGAGATCAGTCTCGACCAGCTCATCGAATTGCGGGCCAAAACGGAGGCGATCTCGAAACGGCTGCGAACGGACCTGGAGGATCGTCTCGAGACGTTGCGGCCCCTGCTTGCCCCCAAGCTCTTTCTGGGGGATTTTGTTCGCGGCAGTGAGAAGCTGTCCGTCAAGGAAGGCGAACGGAACTTCGACGCCGTGCGCGACGCTTACATGGGGGTGGCCGCGGCGCTGTCCCTTCCTCCGAAGCTGGAGCCCCCGATCGAGCCGATCCCGAACAGGCCGGTCCTCCATCCCTGGGAATACTCCCACTCTCTGGAGGGAGGCGACACCGCAACGATCCGGTCGCCGGTCAGCTGGATTCTCACGTTCGCGTCGCCGATCGGCCTCACCGAGGCGCGGCGCACGACCTCCGGAGCGGAGCGCGGCGCCGCGGGCATGAAGAGCTTCGCGTTGAACTGCCTGGTGATGGCCGCTCTGTTCGGAAAGAACCCGGGGATCGGCAGGCTGTTTGCCGCGATGCGCTTCGACGCCCAGGTCGCCCGCGTCCCGGAGCTCGGGAGCCTCGACATGATTCGCCTGACGGCACCGCTCCCTACGTTCCGCCCCACCGATCGGCTCGTTCTCCAATCCGTTCGACTCTCCGGTGTCCCGGAGTTTCAGGAGCTCGTGGATCTGGAAGCTGCCTCCGCTTCCCTCGAAGACCCGTTGCGCCCACTGCTGTCGTAGAGCTACCCGCAGACGAGGACGCCCGTCTGGCTTGGCGCCACCGCGGCCCCCATCGGGTTGTTGGCGCTGGTGCCGTTGTGGGCGGTGACGGAGCCCAGGTAGCAGACGGCGTCGCCCTGCGCCTTGACCTTGGAGCTCCCCTTCTTGAAGGTCACCTTATCCATGTTCATCCCGGACATCATGCCCTTGTTGATTCCCGCCTCGTCCCCCATGGTGCGCGGGACTTCCGAGCTGACCGTGATCACGTTCTTCCCCTTGATCTTGACCTTGTTGGAGGTCTTCTGGGCCTGATTCAGATTGCCGGTGTTGGGATAGGGCACGGGGACGGGCGGGCCCGGGGGAGCGGGAGTCAGGCAGACGTCCGGCATGGCGAACGCGCTGCCTCCTCCGTTGGTGAGCGCTGGCATGGTCGCGGCCATCTTCGTTTCCTCCTGGTCGGAGTCTCAGCCGAGGTGGATCTTCTCGGCATCGAGACTGATGATCTCCTTGGCCCTAAGCACCGACCTCTCCGCCTTCAGATGGTAGGTCTGGCCCACCAGCGTCCGCATTCTCCCGGCGCTCGTCTGGACGAGGCCTTCGACGCTCCGATAGACGCTGCGCGCCTTCTCGAAGATCGACTCGGCGCTGGTCTCGATCTTTTCGGCGACCAGCCGAATCGCCCCGGCGACGGCGATCACCGTGCGGCTCTTGAAGGTCGCGTGGTCGACCTGGAAGGCGCCGCGCTCCGCCGAGACCCCCAGCTCCCGGGTCCCCAGGCGCGTCAGCCCGGGAGAATCGATCTGGACCGTTCCGCCCTGAAGCCGCAGGGCCCCGGAGGTCGTGAGCTTCAAGTCAGCTCCCCGTCCGTCGACCTCGAGTCCGCCCGGCGGCACCGACAGCGTCAGTTTCCCGGTGGCCGCATCGTACTCGAGAACGAGCCCGTTCGACGGGGAGAGCAGTCTCACGATCTCGGAGTCCTGCCGGCGGGCGAGAGTGACTCGCGTGCCGTCCGCGGCCACGAGCTCCCGGCGCTCGGAAGCCTCCGATCGGCGTCCATCCCCGAGCGTCCCGATCACGAAGAGGCTCCCCTCCTCGTCCGAGACGATGAGCGCCTCCCCGCCGACCCTAAGCGTCGCCGCGGCG
>DATFVU010000325.1:0-2584 GCA_035260145.1 Candidatus Polarisedimenticolia bacterium
AGCAACCGCATCCTCGGCAAGGCCTCCGTGGGGAAGAACGTCAAGGTCAAGGACCTCGCGGAGGACGAGGTGCGCCGGATCCGGGATGTGATCCAGGAGGAGGGGCAGGTCGAAGGGGATTTGAGGAAGAACGTGCAGATGGACATCAAGCGCCTGATCGACATCGGCTGCTACAGGGGCATGCGCCACCGCCGCAACCTGCCTGTCCGCGGCCAGAGGACGCACACGAACGCACGCACCCGCAAGGGACCGCGCAAGACCGTCGCCGGCAAGAAGAAGGCTCCGGTCGGCAAGAAGGGATGAGCGAGGGGCGAGGGCCCGAGGAGAATCATGGCTGACGCAAACGAACCCAAGGAAGGGGCCGCGAAGGATGCCGGCGCGAAGCCCGAAAAGGCGGCCAGGGCCGCGAAGAAGACCGAGGCCAAGTCCCAGGCGGGCGCGCCCGCCAAGGAAGGGGCGCCGGTCAAGGAGGCGGCCGCCGCGGCGGCCGGGGCGGAAGGGGCGCCCGGGCCCAAGAAGACGCCGGGTCGCAAGAAGGAGAAGAAGAACGTCCCCTTCGCCCTCTGCAACGTCCACGCGTCGTTCAACAACACGGTGATCAGCATCACCGATCAGGCCGGCAACGTGCTGTCCTGGTCTTCGGCGGGTTGCATCGGATTCAAGGGATCGCGCAAGGGCACCCCGTTCGCCGCGCAGCTGGCGGCGCAGGCGGCCGGCAACACGGCGAAGGAGCACGGCGTGCGCCAGATCGAAGTGCGCGTGAAGGGGCCGGGCGCCGGGCGCGAGTCGTCCATCCGGGCGCTGCAGGCGATCGGGCTCGAGGTCAAGGCGATCAAGGACGTGACGCCGATTCCGCACAACGGCTGCCGTCCGCCGAAGCGCCGGCGCGTCTGAGAGGAGGAGAGAAGGCGTGGCGAGGACACGTGGGTCGGTCTGCCGGTTGTGCCGGCGCGAGGGGCTGAAGCTGTTCCTGAAGGGGACGCGGTGCTACACGGAGAAGTGCGCCATCGAGCGGCGCAACTTCGCCCCGGGCCAGCACGGCAAGCGTCGCGTCAAGCTGCAAGGCTATGGCGTCCAGCTGCGCGAGAAACAGAAGGTGAAGCGGCTGTACGGCCTCCTGGAAAGCCAGTTCCGGAGCGGATTCCAGGCCGCGAGCCGCAAGAAGGGCGTCACCGGAGAGCTGCTGCTCATCAATCTCGAGCGCCGGCTCGACAACGTGGTGTACCGCCTCGGGTTCGCTTCGTCGCGCGCCCAGGCGCGCCAGATCGTGAGCCACGGACACGTGCGCGTGGACGGTCGCAAGGTGGACATCCCGGCGTACCTGGTGAAGGCGGGGCAGGTGGTGTCCTTGCGGTCGAAAATGGAGAAGAACGAGGGCTTCCTCGCGTCCCTCGAGCAGGCGCGCGCCCGCGGCTTCCCGGCGTGGCTCATGGTGGACCCCGGCGGCTTCAAGGGCACCGTCTCGACCCTTCCGCGCCGGGAGGACATCACGATGCCGATTCAGGAGCAGCTGATCGTCGAGCTTTACAGCAAGTAAATGATTCGGACCGCCCCGTCGCGCGGTCCTTCGGAGGAATGATCGATGCTGTGGAAAGGTTTCCAGAGGCCGAAACGCCTCGAGTGCGATCTGGAGTCGCTGACCGCCACCTACGGCAGGTTTCATGCGCAGCCTTTCGAGCGCGGGTTCGGCACGACGATCGGCAACGCCCTGCGGCGCGTGCTGCTGTCCTCGATCGAGGGGGCGGCGATCACGGCAGTGAAGATCGAGGGTGTGCTGCACGAGTTCACCTCGATCCCCGGCGTGGTGGAGGACACCATCGACCTGATCCTCAACCTGAAGCAGATCCCCCTGAAGCTGAACGTCAACCATCCGGAGACCATCTACCTGCGGGCCGAGGGAGCGATGGAGGTCAAGGCCGGCCACATCGAGAGCAACCCCAACGTCGAGATCCTCGATCCGGAGGTGCACATCGCCACGCTCAGCGAGGAGGGCCGACTGAACATCGAGATGCGGGTCAAGCCGGGCCGCGGCTACGTGGCGGCAGACCGCAACTTCGACACCGACCTCTCGATCGGCTTCATCCCGATCGATTCGGTGCACTCCCCGGTCAAGAAGGTCAATTACACCGTGGAGGACGCCCGGCTCGGTCAGACGACCGATTACGACAAGCTCACGATCGAGGTCTGGACCAACGGCGCGGTGCAGCCCCAGAGCGCCGTCGCCCTGGCCAGCAAGCTGATGAAGGACCACCTGTCCATCTTCATCAATTTCGAGGAAACGCCCGAGATGGACGAGGAGGAGGTCGACCGCGAGAAGGAGCGCATGCGCGAGAATCTGATGCGCTCGATCGAAGAGCTGGAGCTGTCGGTGCGCTCGTACAACTGCCTGAAGAACGCCGACATCAAGACGATCGCCGACCTGGTGCAGAAGACCGAGGCGGAGATGCTCAAGACCAAGAATTTCGGACGCAAGTCCCTGAACGAGATCAAGGAGCTTCTGGCCGAGATGGGGCTGTCCCTGGGCATGAAGGTCGATCACATCCTGAAGCCCAAGGAGGAGTAGGAACGGCATGCGCCACAACGT
>DATFVU010000326.1:0-23457 GCA_035260145.1 Candidatus Polarisedimenticolia bacterium
TGGGGGGCGTCTGTTCCGGCGGCAGCAGCGCGGGTCGATCGTGCCTCAGCAACAGTCAGTGTTCCGGGGGGACGTGCGAGCAGACCCAGGCCCTTCTGTCTTCCGGCGTCTGTCTCGGAGGCATCACTCCGAACCAGACCTGCGCCAGCAATGACAACTGTCCGGGCGGGGGCTTCTGTCGCTCGAGCACCTTGCGATCCGCGTCCACCTGCTCCGGCGGAAGCGCCCCGGGGAACGCCTGCACGCTCGACTCCGATTGCCCAGGAGGCGGCATCTGCCGCTCGGCGCCCACGTGCTCGGGCGGAAGCGCCCCGGGGAAGTCCTGCACGCTCGACTCCGATTGCCCCGCAGGGGGCATCTGCCGCTCTCCGGCGGGGCCCGAGGGAGTGGCGGCGGCCGACTTCAATGGAGACGGCCGGCCGGACATCGCCTTCACCAATCGCACCACAAGTCGTCTTGGCATCCTGCTAAATCCGGGCGGGGCCGCGTTCGTGCCCGGGCCGGGCTCGCCTTTCGATACGGAGAGCGAGCCCGTGGCCGTCCTTGCCCAGGCTCCGCTTCTTTGCGCCGGGGGCAGCAGCGCCGGGGCGCCCTGCGTGAGCAATCTCGATTGCCCCGGAGGCGGCGCCTGCCTGCCGCGATCGCTGGACGGCGACGCTTGCGCCGACCCGGTCGTGCTGTCCCAGGGTCCCCTTCTCTGTGTGGGGGGCGGAACTCCCGGCGGCGCCTGCGCGACCGACGACGATTGCGGCACGGGCGGGGTCTGTCGCGGTCACGGACACATCCAGGTGTTCATCGCCAACTGCGCCACCGGCTCGATGACCCCCGGTCAGGTGATCGACCTGGGGACGGGGCGCCCGCGCGGCGGCGTGCTCGCCGATTTCGATCGCGACGGTAATCTCGACCTCACGGTCGCGGACTTCACGGGCGGGCAGGTCCTGGTGTTTCGCGGCTCCGGCACCGGCACGTTCTCCCTCGCCGTCACGCTCCCGGGCCTCAAGAGTCCCGCGGCCGTGGCGGCGCTCAATTTCGATCCCAACAACGGGCCGAACGTGGATCTCGCGGTCCTTGGCTTCGAAAACAACCGCGTCGATCTGTTCACCAACACCAGCGCCGGGAGCCTGACGTTCGCCCTCGCGCCCACCTCGCCGGTCTCCCCCTGGAAGGCGGTCTCGGCCATGTCTCTGTTCGCCGCCGACGCCTCGGCCGGACAGGACCTGACCCTTCTGAACAACTCTCCGCCGCACCTGGATGTCCTGTCCGGCACCGGCACCACGTTCCGCGGCTTGTCGCCGGAGCCGATCGCCGGAGCCGCGAGCGCCACGGGCATGACGGTCGCCGATCTGCGGCAGGACTCGCTTCTCGACATGCTGGCGTTGGACTCCGTCGGAGGCGCCGTCATTCCGCTGATCTCCGAACAGACCGGAGCGCAGACGGTGCGCCTCCCGATCCCCGCCGGGACCGGACCGGTGCAGGCGACCATAGCGCCGCTCTCGCTTCACGACGGCGACTACGACCAGGATGGCGTCCCCGATGCCCAGGACAACTGCCCGACGCGCTACAACCCCCCCGGCTGTCCGGCGAACGACAAGGCGGGGTTCCCGCAATGCTTCGTGGACATCCCCTGCAAGACCCTGGCCGACCAGCTGACGGGGTGCTCCAACACCAACGCCGCCGGTCAGTGTGACAATGACAGCGACGGAGTCGGCGATCAGTGCGAAGTCCTCGATAGCGCGTGCCAGAACATCGACACCGACCTGGATCTCGTGGCCGATTACGACCAGACCTCGACTCCCAGGAGGATCGACAACTGCCCGTGGATCTTCAATCCCACCCAGACCGACACGGACGCCGACGGGATCGGCGACGCATGCGACGGCGGCCTGTGCGACATCATCACCGATACGTGCAGCGCCGGACCCAAGCTCAATGAAGCCTGCTCACAGGACGTGGATTGCGACGCGCCGATCAACGACGCCGCGGTGGTGGACGCGGCCGGCGGGGCGCTGTCGTTTCTCATCGGCGACGCCTCGGGGAATTTCCGGCCGGCTCCGGGCACGTGGTCGGCGATCAACCTGCTCTCCAACCCCGTCGCCGCCGTCGTCGGCCGTTTCTCCTACAACCCGCCCGGCTACACCTGCCCGATCATTCCTCCGCCTCCGGCGTTCGGAATCATGACCTGCGTCTCCGACGCGCGCCCCGACATCATGGTCGCCGAGCGTGGGGCGACGGGCAACGGCGATGACCGCCTGAAGCTCTACTTCGGAGGGAGCACTCCCGGCTCCTTCGCGCCGCCCCCGTCGCCGATCGCCTCCGCGATTACGCTGCAGGGAGACCCGACGGAGTTGCTGATAGCACCGGACCAGAGCGTCTGTCCGAACCCGTGGCTGTCGCCCACCGACACCCGCTTCCACTTCGACAATGACGGCAAGACGAGCGTGATCGCCGTGCTCGAGCCGGGCACGTCGACGCTGGCTATCTATCTGCCGAGCAACGAAGGACCGGTGCACCCTCCGGGGAGCCCCAATCCCCCTTCCCCGCTGGGGGCCACCTGCGCGACCGGCACGAGCCCGGGAGCCGCCTGCACCCAGGATCTGGATTGCGCCGGAGGGGGGATCTGCCGGTCTCCCCTGTCCCTGGCGTCACCCCCGGTCGATGCCGCGTTCGTCGATATGAACCAGGACGGCTACCTGGACTTGGTCGTCCTGTCATCGGGAGACGGAAATCCGGCGACGCCGAACATCATGATCTACATCGGTCTCGGCAACGGCCTGTTCTTCACCGACCCCTCGCTCAACTCGACCGACGTGCCGGACGGCATGACCCTCCTGGCGACAGGGAACGTGAACCTGGCGACCGATTTCACCTATCCGGACGTGGTGCTGTTCGACGGGGTCAACCAGGCGCCGCTCATCATGACCAACGTCCTGACGGATCGGGCCGACATCGATCATTCCGGGAGGGTGGACGGTTTCGACCTGGCGCTTCTGGCCCGCGCCTTCGGGTCCGAGCGCGGCGAGGATTTCACGATCCAGACGGACGGCACAATCCAGCAAAACCCGGACCTGACGTCAGGCTACGATCCTAAGCGACTCGTCGTCGGAAGCGGCGTGTTGAAGGTCGGAATGGATCTGCCGTTGACCACGGGCTCGGCGAGCGGAATCTTCCTGTGCGATCGGGCCCTGCAACCGGTCACCGGATTCTACGGAATCCCGGTCGATGTCAACCTCGACGGCAAGGTGGACGGGGTGGACCTGTCGCTGCTCGCCAGCAGATTCGGTACGAACGCTCCCTGATCCGCGGCGTACGGCGCCCCCTCCTCAGTCCGACTCCTCCCCGGGGACCGTGTTGTAGTAGAAGCAGAAGGTGACGCCCTCGTTCGCTTCAGGGAAGTCGGGGGGCAGCGGAGGCAGCCGGCTGCTGGCCTCGAGCGCGTCCGCGGAGGACTTGTCGAAGGGGGCGACGCCCGACGGACGCACGGCGCGCACGCTGGAGATGGTGCCGTCCTTCTCGATGACGAAACGCTGGCAGACCCAGCCCCGGATCCCCTCGCGCGCGGCCAGGGGAATGCGCTGGTACCAGTTGTTGCGAATGATGAGGTAGATCTTCCGGGCGTAGTCCCCCCAGGGAAAGTCCTGCGTGTCGAACGACATCGTGCCGTAGGCGCCGTCGCGCAGGTAGGACGGGTTGTTGAACTGGAACTTGTACTCCCCGGATTTGAGATCGGAGAGCGCTTGTTTCAGGTTTTCACGCGTCTCCGCACCCGGTTCACCGGTGCCGTCCAAAACACCCCGCTGCCCGGCCGTGCCGCCCTCCCCTTTCGTCTCCGCCTCGCCCGCGCCAGCCTCCGGGACCTCTCGGGGGTGCTGCATCCCGCCGGGACCCTGCGCCGAGGCTTCCTGCGCCTTCTGGTTTCCGCCCTTCGCGCCGGTTGTGGCTCCGCGCCCCTCGGTCGACGGGGAGCCTCTCGCGGCGCGCTGCCGGGCCTCGACATCCTCTCTCCCCTCCGGCCGGCTCGGGTCAGGCTTCACGCGATCGATCGACGTGCCTTCCGAATGCGGATCGGTGGAGAACTTGCGCGCATCGCGCGGAGTCGGGACCTCCTGACGCGCCTTCCTGTTCTTGTCGGATTGCAGGCGGGCGTTCGGGTTCTTCTCCGTCGCGATGTCGTTCGGCACGCTCACGTACGCGAACTTCAGGGGGATCTTGTCCCGCTCGGGCTGTTTCGGCTGGGTGGTGGTCGGAGCGACGGGCGGAGTCGTCGCGAGCGCCGGAGGGGGCCGCTGGCTCAGGAGGGCCAGTATCGGCTTCGGCAGCACGCGGATCGCGAGCGCGGGACCGAGGAGGAAGAGCAGGACCAGGCAGAGGTGGACCCCGACCGACAGGAGAACCGCCTCGCTGCGGCTTACCTTGACGACGGGCTCCTCGCCCGGCTCCTGAAGAGACAGGAATTCCATGGAACCTCGCACGCCCTCCCGGCGGCGCGGCCGTCAGAGGGCCGCCGCGACCTCGTGAAATTCCCGCCGGACGGCGTTCATGTCGATTTCCTTGAACTCGGGATGGACGCGGTTGGTGAGGAGGACATAGACGCGCCGGCGGTCCGGGTCGATCCAGAGGGACGTCCCGGTGAAACCGGTGTGCCCGATCGACCGCTTCGACAATGCGCCGTCCGTGGAGCCTCCGGGACTGGAGGCGATCAGAAAGCCCAGTGAGCGGGCCTCGCCCAGGCCCCGCGTGAGGTCCATCGTCATCAGCCGTCGCTGCCTCGTGTCCAGGAGGCCCTTCCCGACGTCGAGGAACTCCCGTGCCACCTGGAAGACCGCCCGCGCCGTGCCGAAGAGCCCGGCGTGCGCGCTGACACCGCCCAGGGCGCGGGCGTTGAGGTCGTGCACCTCGCCCCAGGCCACCTCCGCGCGCCACCCATTGTAGCCATCCCCCTCCGTTCCGGCGAGAACCCGCTCTCTCCGATTCCCCGCCTCGGTGGCCGCGATGCGGCTCCGCAGGGATCGCCGCGGTCGATACAGCAGATCGCGGATGGCCAGCGGTCTCGCGACCCGCTTCGCGAACAGGCGATCCAGCGCTTCACCACCGACGTCCGCCAGGGCGAATCCGAGGAGGATGTAGCCCAGATCCGAGTACACCACGCGCTCACCCGGAGGCCTCTCCAGCGGAAGCTGGCGCAGTCGATCGAGGTACTGTTCGCGCCCGGCGGCATGGATATACAGCGGCCTCCAGGCCGGCAGGCCGGATCGGTGCGTCAGGAGGTCGCCGATGGTGATGCGCGCGGCGTCTCCCGGCGGGTCCCAGCCGCGCAGGTGGCGCGACAGCGGATCATCGATCGACAGCCGCTCCTCGGATGACAGCAGGGCGGCCAGAAGCGACCCCGCGATCGGTTTGGTGAGCGATGCGAGATCGTAGACGGTCGATACGGTGGCCGCCAGGCGCTCGGGGCGAAGCACGGCGAAACCGAGTGCACCCTCGGCAAGCACCCTGTCGCCCTCGGCGACCAGGTAGGATGCGCCCGGGAAGTCGCCGGCCTCGACGCGCGCACGGAGAAAGTCCTCGACGCGTGACGCGGCGCTCACGGGGCGGCCCTTCACGCCCCGGAGGGTCCGCGCGCCGCGGCGATCTGCTCCGCGATCCCGAGGGCGGTCTCCAGGGCTCGGACCCCTTCCTCCGCCGTGACCACCGCCACCTCCTCGCCCCGCACCCGGCGCAGGAAGGCGCGCAATTCCGCGGCGAGAGGCTCCTCGTTCTCGGCGACGATCGGCTCCCGCACGATCTCGGGAGCCGACCCCGCCGTTCGCCTCAGCGAGTAGATCACCGCGTCCTGGCGGGCGTAGTCGATCGACAGATAGGAGTCGGACTCGAACACTCGAAGCTTGCGCACCCTCTCGGTGCTGATGCGGCTGGCGGTGATGTTGGCGACGCAGTCGTTCTCGAAGCGGATGCGGGCGTTGGCGATGTCGACCTTGTCGGTCAGGGCGTGCACGCCCACCGAATCGATCGAGGCGATGCGGGCCGGCACGAGGCTGAGGATGATGTCCAGGTCGTGGATCATGAGATCGAGGACGACGTCGACGTCCGTGCTGCGCGCCGTGAACACCCCCAGCCTGTGCGCCTCGATGAACCGCGGGTCGCGCACGCGCCCCCGCGCGGCGCGCACGATCGGATTGAAGCGCTCCGTGTGACCGACGCACAGCGGCCTGCCCGCGCGCTTCGCGGCTTCCTGCATGGCGGAGGCCTCCGAAAGCGTCGCCGCCATCGGCTTCTCCACCAGGACCGCAAGACCGCGCTCCAGGCACGCCGCAACGACCGCCGCGTGCGCCGAGGTGGGAACGGCCACGCTCACCGCGTCGAGGTCGCGCGGCAGATCCCGGGGGGAGGCGAGCGCCGGCACGCCGTGACGCGCCGCAATGGTCGAGGCCCGCCCGGGATCGGAGTCCACCACCGCCAGGAGCCGCGCCTCCTCCAGCGCCGCGTAGATCCGCGCATGGTGCTGTCCGAGGCTGCCGACGCCGATCACGGCGACACGGACGGGACGTCTGTCGAGGGCTGACATGGAGTCGGCGTTCAGCGAATCACGCCGCGCTTGCTACCGCGGATGAAGTCGGCCAGACGCGTGACCTCGTTCTGCCCGGCGAACTCGTTCCGAAGACGATCGAGCGCCTCGTCAAGAGCGAGCTTGGATCGGAACAGGATGCGATAGGCCTGACGGAGGGCCTGGATCGTCTCCTGCGTGAAATTTTTTCGCTCGAGGCCGACGACGTTGACCCCGAAGCTCTTCGCGCGATTGCCGACGGTGAGGACGAAGGGCAGCGCATCCTGCGTGATCACGGAGTATCCGCCGATGTACGCGTACTCGCCGACCCGGCAGAACTGATGCACGCCCGAGAACGCGCCAATCGTCGCGTGGTCCTCGACCACGACGTGCCCCGCCAGGGTCGCTGCATTGGCGAAGATCACCTGGCTGCCTACCTGACAGTCGTGCGCGATGTGCGTCTGCGCCATCAGGAGGTTGCTCGACCCGATCCGGGTGACGCCTCCGCCCCCCGAGGTGCCGCGGTGAACCGTCACTCCCTCGCGGAAGACGTTGTCGTGACCGATCTCGATCGTCGTCCGTTCGCCGCGGTATTTGAGATCCTGCGGCGCCATTCCGATGCATGCGAACGGGAAGATCTTGCAGCGGTCCCCCATGACGGTCGGGCCCTCGATGACGGCGTGCGGGCCGACCTCGCACCCGGCTCCCAGAGTCACGTCCGCTCCGATGACGCTGAAGGCCCCGACCGAGGTTCCGTCCCCCAGCCGGGCGGACGAATCGACCTGCGCGGTGGGGTGCAGGATCACCCGGGCGCTCACGGCGACTCCAACGTCGGGGAGCCGTCCCGATCGACCATCGAGGAGAAGAGCTCCGCCTCGGCGACCAGGGTCCCGTCGACGAACGCCTCTCCCCTGAGGCGGGCCGATCGCGATCGCACCTTGAGGACCTCGATCTCGAAGCGCACCTGGTCGCCCGGGGTCACGGGCCTCCGAAAGCGGGCTCCGTCGATGCCGGCGAAGTAGACCAGTTTGTGCTCCCTGTCGGGCACGCCTCGCAGCAGCAGGACGGCCCCCACCTGAGCCATGGCCTCGACGATGAGGACCCCCGGCATGACCGGGTTCCCCGGGAAGTGCCCCTGGAAGTAAGGCTCGTTGAAGGTGACGTTCTTGATGCCGACGATCCTCTTCCCCGGCTCGATCGAGACGATGCGGTCGACCAGCAGGAAGGGATAGCGGTGCGGCAGGATGCCGAGGATCGCGCGGATGTCGAGCACACCGATCGGTTCGTCCATTCACCCCTCGTCCGGCCCGGAGGGCCTCTGGCTACGACCTGTTCGCACGCCCCCGTCCCGCGCGGCGGCTCGAAGAGCCCGCCCCGGCCCGAGGCCGACTCGTGGTTTCGCGCACATCGCCCGGCCGATCCCGCCGGCTCTCCAGGCGAGCGACGGCGTGCAGGAGATCAGGAAGACGCCTGAGGGCGGCCTGGGTCCTCTTCCAGACCCTGTGGTCGGTCGCCGGATGGCCCACGATGAACGAGCCCGGCGGAACATCCTGGAGGACCGCGGATTTTGCCCCGACGACCACACGATCCCCGAGCGACAGATGCCCCGCCGCTCCCGATTGGCCCGCCACGATCACGCCCCGGCCGAGACGGGTGCTTCCGGCGATGCCCGATTGCGCCACGAGGATCGAGCCCTCTCCGATCACGACGTTGTGTCCGATCTGCACGAGATTGTCGATCTTGGTGCCGCGTCCCACCACGGTGCTTCCGAACGTCGCCCGGTCGATAGCACTGCAGGCGCCGATCTCGACATCATCCTCGACCACCACGTTCCCGACCTGCGGGATCTTGGCGCGGATCTGCCCCTGTTCGCCGTAGCCGAACCCGTCGCTTCCGACCACGCTGGAGGCGTGCACGATGACGCGCGATCCGAGAACGGATCGCGCGTACACCACGACCCCGGGATGCAGCACCGAATCCTCGCCGATCCGCACATCGTCTCCCAGGACCACCCCCGGCAGAAGCGCCGACCGATCGCCGACCGAACAGTTGCGCCCCGTCACGACGAACGGCCCGATCGACACGTCCCGGCCCAGCCGCGTCCCCTCGCCGAGCACCGCCTGCGGGCTGATCCCGGGCGCCGGGCGCGTCTCCGCGTAGAACAGGCCCATCGCCGCGGCCAGGGCGACGTAGGGGCTCTTGACCAGGATCAGGTCACGACCCAGCCCGACGTCCTCCTCGGCCACGATCAGCGCCGCGGCCCGCGACGCCGATGCGGCGCGCCGGTAGCGCGCGTGGGCGACGAAGCTGAGGTCCTCGGGGCCCGCCTGGTCGAGCGGCTTGATACCGGTGATGCGCCGCCCGGCATCGCCACGCACCCTGCCGTCGATGCGGGAGGCAATCTCGCCCAGCGTGTACGATTCCAAGGGACGTCCTTCAGCGGCCCGGCGGCTTCGGCGTCTCCTTCGGCTTCTCGGGGGCCTTCTTCGGCTGCGGCTTCGAGGCGGCGGGCGCGGGGGCGGCCTTGTGCATTTCGTTGAACTTCTGAATCAGATCCTGGGTGATGTCGACCTGGGGCGAATTGTAGTCGATGACGCCCTTGTTGAAAATGAGCGTGAAATTCTTCTCCTTGCCGTAGACCTCGAGAGTGCGGACGAGCATCTGCTGGAACCTGTTCTGCACGTCGCTGAGCTGCGACTTCATCTCTCGCGTGGCGTCGTCCTGGAGCCGGTTGAGCTCGATGGTCTTGTTCTGAATATCCCGCTGCATCTGGGCGGCCTTGTCATCGCTGAGGCTCGCCTGCTGCTGCCGCAGCTTGTCCCGCAGGGCGTCGATCTCCGTCTGCTTCTTGTCGATTTCCCCCTGCAGGCGGTCGCGCGCGTCGTTCAGATCCTGGTTGAACTGCTTCCCGACGTCGGTCAGCTTCCAGATCGTCTCGGGGTCGAACACGCCGATCTTGGGCATTTCCGCCTGCGCCGCAAGCGGGGCGGCGCAGAGCGTCAAAAGAAGCAGGACCAGGGGACCGCACGTCCATCGTGGCATCGAGGCTCTCCTTGACTCGCGAAAGCGGGCGAGGACTATATCACAGAGATTCGAGACGACCACGACCCGGGCGCCCGGGCCGGAAGCCGGCCTGGCCATCAGAAGGTCGTCCCGATACTGAAGATGAAATTCGTGGAATCCTCCCCCGGCCTGGGATCCTGGATGAATCCGTAGATCAGGCGCAGCGGCGCCTGGAAGACCGGCAGATAGAAGCGCAGCTCGAGGCCGTAATCGACGCGCATGTCCTTGATGTTGATCTTCTGCCCGTCGTCGAAGGCGTTGCCGGTATCGTAGAACATGGTGAACTCCACCGTGTCGGCCAGCGGAATCGTGTACTCGGCGTTCAGGAGGACGTACTGATTGCCTCCCGGGAAGACCGATCCGAACACGCCGTCGCCGTTGGTGTCCTCCCCCGGATCGAGACGACAGTTGCCGTTGTCCGTCTCATTGCCGTCCTGCTTGCCGTTCATGTTCGTATCGTCGGCGGGACAGAACGGCGTCCAGACCCCATCCGGCCGATCCTCCGCGGGGTCGAGACGGCCATTGGCGTTCCCGTCCTCCGTGTCGAGCCGCCCGTTCCCGTTGAGATCCTCCCCGGGATCGAGGACGCCGTTGTGGTTGAGGTCCTCGCTGTCCAGGACTCCGTTGCCGTTCGCGTCCTCAGAGGGATCGAGGAGGCAGTTTCCCCGATCCGGCTCGTTCGGGTCCCGCTTGCCGTTGGCGTTGAGGTCCTCGCAAGGCTCGAACACGCCGTCCGGATTGCGGTCCTCGGGCAGGTCGATGAAGCCGTTGTGGTTGACGTCGATGTCGCGTCGCGCCGGGCTCACCTCGCGCGACTTGAAGACGCGCAGGCTCCGCTCCCCTCCGAGGAAGTAGCGCTCGTAGATGGGCACGACGCGGCCGCCGTACGGCGCCACATATCCATAGGCCGCGTTCAGCCCGATATAGTGCTTGCGCGCAAACCCCGGGAGATAGAGCGTGCCGTCGATTCGCGGCTTGTAGAAATAGTTGTCGCCGCCCAGGAATCCGCCCGCGTACTCGACGCTCCCCTGCAGGCGGTATCCGCGGGTCGGATGGAAGAAATTGTTGCGCGTGTCCAGAGTGTACAGGGGGGTGATGCTGCTCGTGGTGCTCGTCTGATTGCTCGGCAGCCCCGGGGTGGAGCTGACCACGTCGGTGTTTTCATATCCGTAGACCACGTCGAAGCGGCTGAAGGCGCCGAGCAGCCGACCGAGTGAAATGGTTCCGCCGCTGCCGATCTGCCGGAAGCCGGTGTAGTCCGTCTGACGCTTGAAGATGGAGAACCCCAGGGTCCAGGGTTTGCCGAGAAACCAGGGCTCGGTGAAATTGAGCGAATATCTGTTGGCGCGCGCTCCGGTCTGGATGTAGGCGGAGAAGATCTCTCCGCGGCCGAGGAAATTGCGGGTCGCGTAAGACGCCTGGAAGAAGCCCCCCTCCAGACCCGAGACGCCGCCGCCCACCTGGATCTCGTTCCGGCTGGACTCCGCCCCCTGCACGAGGATGTCCACCCGGTCGCTCTCCGCCTTCGGCTTCACAGCGGGATCATCGCTCACCGTGAAATAGCCGAGCTGGGAGATCTTGCGCAGCCCCAGGCGCATGCGGCGGACATTGAACAGGTCCTCCTCGACCAGCGGCATCTCCCTCCGTAGCACGCCATCGCGGGTCGTGGTGTTGCCCGCGAACTCGATGCGGTCGACGAAATACTTCTTGTCCTCGGTGACCGTAAGCGTGAGATCCGCGACCGGAGCGTGCTTCTCGACTTTCGGATCGATGGACACGTAGAAATAGCCGCGCTCGCCGTAGTCCTCCTCCAACCGCTTCGTCCCGAACTTGAGCGCGGAGTCGTTGAAGATCGACCCCTGGCGCAACGGCATGCGCGCCAGGATCTCCGGTTCGCTGAAGACGCTGTTCCCCTCCACCGCGATCTTGCCCACCCTGTACTGCGTCCCCTCGTCGATCGGCACGGTCAGACGCACCCACTTCTTGGGCTGCTTCTCGTACGCCTTCTTGGCCTGCTCCTCCGCCTTGAGGCGCTTCTTGCGCTCCTTCTCGGTCTCCCCTTCCGGGGCGACGGAAGGCGGCGGCTCCTCGAAGTCCTCCTCCTCCTCGAGGTCCTCCATCCCCTGCCCCGCCGGCGGCGCCTTCCCATCCTTGGAGCTCTTTGCCTTGCTCTTCTCCCCCCCCACCAGCTCGACGATTTCCGGCTGGATCGAGATATCGAGGTAGCCCAGAGACTTGTAGGCGGTGCGGATGTTTTCGGCGTCCTGATCGAACTTGGCGGGGTGGTACAGGACCTTGGTGGACGCCCAGGAAGTCAGCCAGAAGGCCCTCTTGGTCAGCTTGAGGAGCTTCCGCAGCTTGGCGTCCGTGATCACCGTATTCCCGATGAAATCGATGTCCTGGATCTTGGTCTTGCCCCCCTCGTGAATGTTGAAGGTGACCTCCCTCTGTCCCTGGCCGACGGGCGTCAGCCGGGCCTTGCAGCGCGCCTGGAGGTACCCCTTTTCCGCGAGCATCTGCTCGATCGCCTCTTCGGCCCGCCTCAGGACCGAGAAGTCGATCGGCTGGCCGCGCCGGACCTCGCACTTCGACTGGTTCAGGCGCTCCTGGATGTTCGCCTCGGTCACCGCCTTCATGCCGACGAACGCCACGTTGCCCACCAGGGGCCGGTCGCGCACGTGAAAGATCAGGTCGTAGACGTTTCCCGGACGCTTGCGCGACTCGACGATGATGTCGTCGAACAGGTCGAGGTCCCAGAGCCGCCGGTACTCGTCCTGGATGGCGCGCTCGTCGTACGGGTCGCCCGCCTTGATGTGCAGGTTGCTGAAGAAGGCGGTATCGGAGACGCGGACGTTGCCATCCACCACGATTCGGCCGATCACCCCCTTCGACTCGCCCCCCTGATCCTTGGGCGCCTCGGCCTCGCCGGGCGGCTCCTGGGCGTCGGGCGGCGAGGCTTCCCCGCCCGGGCCGGGCCCCTGATCCGGAGCCTCACCCCGCGGCGACTCCCCTGCGGGAGGCACGGGCGTGGGAGATGGGGATGGAGTCGGAGGGGCGGCAGCCAGCGCCGCCCCGGAATGGTACCCGGGCGGTCCCTCGGACTCCGCGGCGGCTCCCGTGGACAGCGACGCCGATCCCGTCAGGATCAGGACAAGACCGCAGATGCGAAGGCACGATCGGACACGGCGCCGCACGCGTTCTCCTAGCGCAGACGGACGAACTCTTGTGTGGCGGGAATCGGATTCAGCGGGCGATCTCGATCGGCTCCCGGAACGCCAGCCTCTCCTGATCGACGAAAATCTCGATCTCCCCGTTCTCGGGGAACTTCCCGAGAATGAGACTCTCCGACAGGGCATCCTCAATATTCTTCTGGATGGCACGGCGGAGCGGGCGCGCGCCGTAGGAACGATCACTGCAGGTCTTGTCGATCAGCCAGCGGTAGGCCTCGTCGGTGAGAGTCAGCCGGATCCCCCGATCCGCCAGGCTGGAATTGAGCTGGCTGATCATCAAGCGGGCGATCGCCAGCAGGTCCTCGTCAGACAGGGCATCGAAAACGATGATCTCGTCGACGCGGTTGATGAACTCGGGATGGAGCACGGACTTCACTTCCTTCAGCACCAGCTCGCGGCGCTCGCGATAATCGCGCTCGCGATCGTCCGGACTTCGGAACCCCAGGGCCCGCTGCCTCTGGATCAGGTGCGAGCCGATATTGGAGGTCATGACCACCAGGCCGTTCTTGAAATCGATGGTGTCGCCGAAGGCGTCCGTGATCTGGCCGTCCTCCAGGACTTGCAGCAGGACGTTCAGGACGTCGGGATGCGCCTTCTCGATCTCGTCGAGCAGGATGACGCTGTAGGGACGTCTCTTGACGCGCTCGGTCAGCTGCCCGCCCTCCTCATAGCCGACGTAACCCGGGGGCGAGCCGATCATCTTGGCGATGGCGTGCTTCTCCATGTACTCCGACATGTCGAAGCGGACGAGCGACTTCTCGTCGCCGAACAGGAACTCGGCGAGTCCCTTGGCGACTTCCGTCTTGCCGACTCCGGTCGGCCCGAGGAAGATGAACGACCCGACCGGACGCAGGGGATTCTTGAGGCCGGCGCGCTGACGTCGCGTGGCGCGCGCCAGGGCGGAGATGGCCTCGTCCTGCCCCACGATGCGCCGGTGCAGGAACTCCTCCATTTTGAGGAGCCTCTCGGCCTCTTCCTTCTTCACCGATGAGATCGGAATGCCGGTCCACTTCGAGATGACCTCCTCGATGTCCTCCTGGACCACCTCGAGAACGGCGCGTCGCTCCTCTTCCTCGCGCATCTTGAACTCATCGTACTTCTTGCGCAGCGCGATCTCCTCGTCGTGCTGCTTCACGGCCTTCTCGAAGTCCTTTCGGAACAGGTAATTCTTCATGCTGCTGACGGCGCGTTCGATGTCCCGCTCCAGATCGCGGATCTCCCGATAGTTCATGCGACGTCGCAGCTTGACGCGCGCGCCCGCCTCGTCGATCACGTCGATCGCCTTGTCGGGCAGGAAGCGATCGGTGATGTAGCGATTCGAGAGGGCCACGGATGCGCGCAGGCCCTCCTCGGTGTAACGCACCTGATGGAATTTTTCGTAGCGCTCCTTGACGCCCCGCAGGATCAAGATCGTCTCGTCTTCGGTGGGCGGATGCAGCCGGATCGGCTGGAAGCGCCGGACCAGCGCCCGATCCTTTTCGATGTACCGGTGGTAATCCTTCGGGGTGGTGGCGCCGATGCACTGCACCTCGCCGCGCGACAGGGCCGGCTTGATGATGCTGGCGGCGTCGAGCGAGCCTTCGGCCGAGCCGGCGCCGATGAGCGAATGAATCTCGTCGATGAAGATGATGATGTCTTCGTTGCCGATGATCTCGGAGATGATTCCCTTCAGGCGCTCCTCGAACTGGCCGCGATATTTTGTGCCGGCCACGATGAGGCAGAGATCGAGGGCCAGGATCCGTTTGCGGGACAGCGACACCGGCACGCTTCCTTCGGCGATGCGCTGCGCGAGGCCCTCCACCAGCGCCGTCTTTCCGACGCCCGGCTCGCCCAGGAGCACGATGCTGTTCTTGCGCCGGCGCGACAGGACCTGGATCATCCTCTGGAGCTCGTTCTCGCGACCCACCAGAGGGTCGAACACCTGGCGCGCGGCCATTTCCGAAAGATCGCGGGAGAATTCGTTGAGGAAGGGGGTCTCCTTCACCTTCTTCGGAAGCGCCCGCTGTTTCCAGACCGCCACCGTATCTTCGCGCAGCGCGTACAGGCGCATGCCCTTCTCGGCCAGGATTCTGCCCGCCGCCGAGTCCTCGACGCGAAGCAGGCCCAGGAGGATGTGTTCATCGCTGACATACGGATGCAGGAGGCGTTCCGCCTCCTCTTCGGCGCAGGCGAGAATCTTCTTGGTCTCCTCGCTGAAGGGAATCTCGATGGGAGCGGCGGGCTTCTCCCCTGACGGACCACGCGCCTCCAGCTCGGCGCGCAGGAGCTCCAGATTCACGCTGGAGCGCCCGAACAGATCCCGGACCAGATCATCCCCTTCTTTGATCAGTCCGAGGAGCAGGTGCTCGGAGCCGATGACCTTGCTTCCCATCTGGCTGGCTTCGTAGCGGGCGAGGAAGAGGACCTTTTTGGCCTTCTCGGTGTACTTTTCGAACATTCGCCAGCCCGCCGGGCTTTCTTTATCCGTCCGCTCGTTCAGCGGGGACCTTGGGTGGTTCCAGCACTCACATTGTAGCGGCTGCCCGCCGGATCCGTCAAGGAACCGTGCTCCATCCTCAGGACACGGCTGCACTTCGAGGCGAGGCGGGAGCTGTGCGTGACGAACAAGGTGGTCATGCCCCTGCGCCGGTGCAGGTCCAGAAGGAGGGCGAACACCGCCTCGGCGTTCTTTTCGTCGAGATTCCCGGTCGGCTCGTCGGCCAGGAGAAGGGCCGGTCCCACCGCGATGGCGCGGGCGACGGCCACCCGCTGCTGCTCGCCCCCCGAGAGCTCCGTCGGGCGCCTGTCGGAGCACTCGCCCAGACCGAGGTCCTGCAGCAGGCCGAGGGCGCGCTGCCTGGCCCTGCGACGGTCGTCGCCCCGGATCAGGAGCGGCATCATGGCGTTCTCGACGGCGCTGAACTCGGGCAGCAGGTGATGGAACTGAAACACGAATCCCAGTTCGCGGTTACGGTAGGCTGCCCGATCCTGCGCCGTGGCCGACCCGATATCGCGTCCACGGAACCGGATGGTTCCCGCATCCGGGCGATCGATGCCGCCGACCAGGTGCAGGAGGGTGGTCTTTCCGGTGCCCGATTCCCCGAGGATCGCGACCATCTCCCCCCTCCAGACGGCGAGGTCCAGGCCTCGCAGAACCTCGACACGGCGTCCCTCCGGACCGAACGATTTCGTGAGCCCATCGCAACGCAGGATCGGCTCGCCAGGCGGGCTACTCATAGCGCAGGGCCTCCGAGGGGTCGAGACGCGCCGCCCGCCAGGATGGATAGAGAGTGGCCAGGAACGATACGCCCACGGTGGTGATCGCCACCGTCAGCACATCCATCGGCCGAATGTGGAAGGGCACGTACGGGATGAAGTAGACGTCGACGGGCAGCGAGATCAGGTGGAACCGATCCAGGATCCAGGCGAGCGACGTTCCCATGACGATTCCAGCGCCGGTTCCGATGGAAGCGATGATCAGGCCCTGCACCAGGAAGATGCGCCGTATTCCGTGCGAAGTCGCCCCCATCGCCAGAAGCACACCGATATCGCGCACCTTTTCCATCACCATCAGGATGAGGATGGAGACGATGTTCAGGGCGGCCACCAGGACGATCAAGCCGATGGCGATCGACATGCCCAGCTTCTCGAAGCGCAGGGCCGAAAAAAACGTCTTGTTCATCCGGATGAGGTCGTTGACGTACATGCCCGATCCGAGGGCCGTCTGTACGGCGGCCGATGCCTCTTGAAGATCACCGGGGTCCCTGACCCGCACCTCGATGGCGGTCGCCTGGGTCGCCAGCAGTCCCGAGAATTTGCGCGCCGCCTGGAGCGACACGTAGATCCGACTGTTGTCGTAGTCATAGAAGCCCGCGTCGGCGATCCCTGCCACCTCGAACTCGCGACTCCTCGGAACGGTCAGGAACGGCGTCACGTTGGCCTGCGCGATGATCACCCGCACGACGTCACCGGGCCCGACGCCAAGGTTGAGCGCCAGATCCTTTCCCAGAATGGCGCGATCCCGGCCGTTGGTCCCCGGGAGCGTGAGAACCTTCAGGTCACCACGTACCTGCGCCGACAGAGCGGTGATCTCGCGCTCCGCCTGAGGATCGATCCCCTTGATCAGGACGGCCGCGCCTGCCGTGTTCAGCTCGCTCATCGCCATCCCCTTCTCGTAGACGACGGGAGCGGCTGCCTGCACCGGCGGGACCCCTTTCAGTCTGGCCAGGACGGCCGGAACGTCCTCGAGCGGGCGTCCGCTGAGACCTGAAAAGATGGTCAGATGCGCGTTGGCGCCGAAGATCTTCTCCTGGATTTGATCCTGGAACCCGGTCATCAGCGCCAGGACCACCACCAGGGCCGCCACGCCCACGATGACGCCCAGAATCGAGATCAGCGAGATGACGTAGATGATCGCCTGCTTGCGCTGCGCCAGCAGATAGCGCTGGGCGATGAACGCCGGGTAGGACATGAACGGGTTACCTCGGGCGAATGCGTCGGGGATCACACTCGAGGGCGGCTGATATTACTGCGCAAAGCATGACAAATCAAGAACATCGGCGCGCGCGGGTCATGCCTCGCGATTTGTCTCGGGAACTGGGAGAATCATGCGCGAATCGGGGAATAATGGCATCGTCATGAGCCTCCGCACCTGGCTCGTCCCGGCGCTCCTGGCGGCGTCCGTGGCGGCGGCCGCTCCGGCGGGAGCGCCACCCAGCCCGACGCCTCCCGCCGCGGCGGCCCCGGCCATGGTCGAGCGCGCCGTCGTCGATCTCGTCCTCATCGAGGTCTACGTGACGGACAGCCGCGGACAACCGCTCCGGGGCCTGATGCGGGAGAATTTCTCCCTCATGGTGGACGGCCATCAGAAGCCGATCCACTCGCTCGAATTCCGGGAGATCTCGTCGCAGCCTTCCGCGAGCCCCGGCCCTCCCGACGCGGGCGGCGGCGAGGAACGCCCCGCCACGCCGGCCACTCTGCCCCGGCGGTTCGTTCTGTTCTTCGAGGACAGCATGTCGGCCCACGTCGGACTGACGACGGCGCGCCAGGCGGCGGAACAGTTCGTGGAAACCGGCCTGCGGCCCGGGGATCAGGTGGCCCTGGCTTCCTATGACAGAAAGCTCCGTATCCTGCACGATTTCACGACCGATCGACAGGCCCTCAAAAAGACGATCGCGGCCAGCGTCGAAGACCTGCGGCGTTTCACGGATTTCGAGGCCGAGCAGGAGCAGCACCAGAAAGAACTCATCGACTTGATCGGTCCGAGCAGCGCGCCGACCGCGGGGCCGCAGGAGGCGACCGGCAGGCAGATCACGGTCAAGGCCTTGAGCTACGGCAATGAATATACGCCTCGCTTCCGCGCCGTTCTCGAGGCGCTCACCAGCCTGGTCAATGCTCTCGCCCCCTATCCCGGCCACAAATCGATCGTGTTCATGGGGGATGGTGTGCCGGAGGACCCTCTCGCCGATTTCGTGCAGCAGTTCACGCAGCTCGCCGCCGCTCCAATGAACACCCTTTACGGCAGATTCAGCCTGGCCCAGCAGGTCAAGAAGCTGGCCGACTACGCGGCCGGCTCCGAGGTGACGCTGCACAGCATTCAGACGGCCGGTCTGAACGTCCATACCGGGCCCCAGATGCGCGCCCGTTATCGCCGTTCCAACACTCTCGAGACGCTGGCCCTGAACACGGGTGGCACCGCTTCCACCTCCAACGACATCCTGAAGGCGCTGGACCAGGCGGAGGGCGCCAGCCGGGCGTATTACGTCATCGGCTATCTTCCCGAGGGCCCCCCGGACGGTCGCCACCACAGCGTGCAAATACGCCTGAAAGGGAAGAGCGGCAGCGTGCGCTGGCGGCGGGGGTTCACGCGACTTCTTCCCGAGCAGGCCCGCGAGAGAACGGTCGAAGCGGCCTACCTTCTCCCCGAGTTGTACCCGGACCTGGGAGTCGAAATCAGCATGGCGCCGGGCCCGGTCGATGGCCAGGCGCAAATCTACGACCTCGTCATTCACGTGCCCCCCGGCCGCGCCTTGTTCGTCCCGCAGCCGGGAGGGGTGATGGCACGTCTGGATGCGGGCTTCGTCATGATCGACGGGGCGCAGCGCGAGGTTCTGCGCACGGCCCGGCAGGCGGTCATCACGCTGCAGGGAACGGCCGCCCGACTGGGGTTCGATTTCTACAGTCGCATCCGGGTGCCGCGGGGCGGGCAGACGATCACCGCCGTCGTCTACGATCGAGCCGCAAATGTCCTGGGGGCCGCGCGGCATGAGTTTCCCGCGGCTGAGCCCGCCCCATCGGAAGTCCTCGGTCTGGCCCTCTATTCCCTGTCGGAGAACAGCCTGTGGGTCGAGATCCCCGCCACGGGGGCCCCGCCGCCGGCCGAGACGGCCGTGTCGTATGAAATGGGTCCCGCCCTCAAAACGACCTTTGCGGTCGGCGAGCCGGTCGCCTGCGGCTTCCGTTTCAAGGCGGCTCAAACGCCCGGAAGTCTGCGCCTGGTCATCCGTGACGGCCCGAAGGAACTGCGTGGAATCGATGTCCTGCCGCGGGCGTCCGGGGACGAAGCGCCCCAACCCGAAGGGTCGTTCAAGGTGGACCTGCCGGTCGAAGGACTCCCGGCGGGAAACTACCTTCTAGTCATCCGACGGAAGGAGACCGGCGGGGCCGAGCTCGACGCGGGAACAGCCCCGCTGCGACTGCGCTCGACCGAAGTCCCGGGAGCCTGACTCCTAATTCTCGCTCTTCTCCTGTCGCTTGCGGGCGACCCACTGCCCGCTCGTCGGCTCCCCGCCCGACAGGATGAAGTTCTGCCATGTGCCACGGATGGTCCGACCATCGGGGGCGAGCGTGCCATCCAGGTCCGAGGATCGGCCGAGCTTTGAATCGATTCGGTGGAGCAGCACCTTTCCTCCCACGAACGTCCCCTGCAGGCTCCCCTTCCAGCCACCCTCCAGGGTGTACTCCCCCACCAGAAGAGTGCCGGACTGCCGGAGCGCGAAGACCCCCTTGTCTCCGCTCGGAAGGTAGCTGACGTCCCAGGTGCCGGTGAGCGACTCGGAGTCCGAGGGAAGGGTCTTCCGCAGCCTTCCGATGCGCTCGTCCAGGAGCTCGATGCGAGCGTGCGCGTCCCTGATTTCGGCGCGCGTCTGACGCGTCTCCTGCGTCAGCGCCTGGACCATCTGCTCGACCTGTGCTATCTCATCCTCGCGCGATTGCATCAGCGCCCGGTCGGCATCGCTGCGCCCCTGGACCATCGCATCGAGGTCATCGTAGAGGCGGCTCAAGCGTCCGCGCGCCTCCTCGCGGGCGCGCGCCTGTTCGTTGTATTTTTGCAGGGCGTCATCCAGACGGTGCTGCTCGATCTCGAGCTGCACCTTCAGGCTGTAGATCGCCGCCAGCTGCTCCTCGGGACGCTTCAGGTCCTGCCCGCGGAGCGGCATCGTCGAAGAGATCAGCGAGGCGATCATGGCGACGGAGATGAGGAACGCGCGAGACCTCACGCGCCACCTCCTCCGGGGCCGCGTTTCAGGAGGAGCTCGGCGATGCGGACCGCGTTGAGCGACGTGCCGCCGACCAGGTCGTCCACCAGGGCCCAGACCCAGAACGAGGACTCACCGAGGCCCGGACGCACATCCGCCACGAGCAGGCCCCCCTCCCCCGCTCTCTCGACCGGCGTGGCCCTGGCGCCTCGCGCTCCCATCGTGATGTCTTCCGACCGCCTGAGCGCCGCCAGGAGATCCTCACGCCCTTTCCCCGCGGGCAGCACGACGTGCGCCGCGGCGACGTGCCCGTGGAAGACCGGCGCCTGGATCGTCTGTACGGCCAGCCGGTAGGTCCCCCCGGTGATCCGCCGGACCTCGCGCTCGATGTCGGCGCGCGTCGCCGAGGTGCCGCGGGCCTCTTCGGCGAGATGGCCCGGAATCAGGTTGAACGCCAGCTGGCGGCCGAAGACCTGTGTCGGGAGCTCGGTGAAGTTCATCAGACTCAGACCCTGGTGATAGAGCTCGTCGATTCCCGGCTCTCCCCGCTCCGAAGCCGGCTGCAGGACGACGGCCACGGCCTCCTCCAGGCCGCAGTGCCGCCCGATCGGGGCGATCAGGGAGGAGAGCATCTGCGCGACCGGATGGGGCGTCGCGATCACACCGGGAGCCTTTCCGATCGCCTCGGGGTTCACCGCCGCATTCACCGGCGACCGGTCGCCGCCGCTCGAGGCGCGCGTCAGGTCGATCGCGACGAAACCGGCGCGCCCCGCCCAGTCGAGGTACTGCTCCCCCTCCTGGCGCGTGCCGCAGAGGAAGGCGATTTCCAGATCGTGGAGCGTGTCGATGTCGGGCCGGGTCACGAGCATCGCCTCGCCGGCGAACTCCGTCAGATTGGCGTCCGGGTCGTTTCCCGACGTGAACAGCCGCACCGAGGCGATCGGAAAGGAGCGCGCCACGAGCTGATCCCTGATCCCCTTGGCCGTCAGGGTCGTGGCATCGAACAGGGCAAGGTGGGCGGGGCGCACGGAGCTCACGGTTTCAAGGACGTCCATCACGGCCTCCGGCAGGGGCGGGCCGGGGTTCCTGACGTCCCGCCGCCCTCAGCCTCGGCACCAGCCCGGAGAGCAGGTAGGCGAAACTCAGAAGAAGCCCGACCTCCTGAGGATACCCGGCGACCACGAAGTAGACGAGGGCCATGACGATCACGATCACCCAGCGCACGCGGCGGCGCAGGTCGATTTCCTTGAAGGATCGGTAGCGCACCTTGCTCACCATCAGGATGGAGAGTGTGACGACCAGAATCATCACCAGGGCGCCGGTGATGGGATCGGCAACACGGGCGGGGTCGTAGAAGACGCTGGCGGCAATGGCGCACGCCGCGGCGGGCGTCGGCAGGCCCACGAAGTAGCGCTTGTCCTGCCCCGGGGCCTGAATGTTGAAGCGCGCCAGCCGGGCGGCGCTGGTGGCCAGATACAGGAAGGGCGAGAGAGACCAGGGCTTGGGGAGCGCGGAAAGGGCCCAGAGGTAGGCCAGGACCGCCGGCGCCATTCCAAAGGAGATCACGTCGGCGAGCGAATCGAACTGGACCCCGAAATCGCTCGTGGTCCCCGTCAGGCGGGCCACCCAGCCATCCACCCGGTCCAGGAGCGCCGCGATGAACACGGCGATGGCCGCCCATTCGTACTCCCCCTGGACGCTGCGAACGACGGCGATATACCCGCACAATAAGTTACCGGTCGTGAACAGACTGGGGATGAGATAGGCGCCGCGACGGAAGCGGGCTCTCGGTCGGACCCTCATGCGTGCAGCCTCGCCGCCTGCCCGGCCTGCTCGACGGGCAGGGCTCGCGCCATGACTGTCAGGCCGCCTTTCACCCTGTCCCCCACCGATACGAGGGGCTCGACGCCCGGCGGCAAATCGAGATCTGTGCGGGAACCAAACCGGATCAGGCCGATCCGCTCGCCCCTGGCCACCTCGTCCCCCGGCCTCTTCGTGCAGACGATGCGCCGCGCCAGGACCCCGGCCACCTGGGTCACCCCGTAGTCCCCGGTCTCCGACCGGATCAGCAGCCGATTCCGCTCATTGTCGCCGCTCGCCCGTCCCTGCCACGCCGGATGGAACCGCCCGCGTGTGTAGACCGCCTCCCGAACAGCCCCGCTGACCGGCGACCGGTTGATGTGGCAGTTGAAGACCGACAGGAATATCGAGACCCGCGCCCCCTGCCGGTCACGGATGACTTCGGTGACCCGTCCGTCGGCCGGCGAAACGACGAGCCCCAGACCTTCGGGAGTGCGCCTTTCGGGATCGCGGAAGAAAAAGAGGACGAACACAACGAGGACGACGATCGGTGCGACGGCCCAGGGGCCGAAGAGCGCTCCCAGGATGAGTCCTGCGACCAGGAGGACGACGAGAAAGGGGACCGCCTGCAGAGCCACGGGCACGTGAAGCCCCCGAAAGGCAGAAGGGAAGGCGCCCTCGACGCCCGCCCGATTTAGGCCGCTGGAGCCCCGCCCTTCGGCCCCTCGGCTACCGGACTCCGGCTCCGCTGGTGCGCTCCAGGTACTGCCGGAGGATGGCCTCCATCCGATCCTTCAAATAGAGCTTCTGTTTCTTGATATTGACGCTCTCGACCCGCTCGGACTCGTCGAGAACGGCCTTACCCTGGAGCTCCTGAAGCCGGGACTCACAGCTGGCGTGTTGAGCCAGTAGCTTTCGATACTCCTCATGATCCCGTGAAAGCGTCCGCCTCAGGTCCTCCTGGATGTGCACCATCGGCCTCAACCTCCTGATTTGAGTGGCAGTTCGGGCGAAGGAGATCGGAATCCACGCGCGTCCATGTTTGGGCCTAGTTTACCATCCTCCCCCCGGCGGGCGCAAGGAGAACGGCCCTCCCCCGGGGCCGGACGAGGGCCCGGCAGGAGGAGGTCATCAATCCTCCGCCTCGGGCTCGATCCGGCGCCACATGACGATCGCATCTTCGTGGGTGTCGCTGTAGTAATGCTTACGCCGCCCGACCGGGGCGAATCCGGAGCTGTGGTAAAGGTGAAGGGCCACGTCGTTGCTCGGGCGCACTTCCAGGGTCACTTCCCGGCATCCCTGCGATGAGGCGTAACTCAGCAGGAATTTCAGGAAACGCGACCCCACTCCGCGCGCGCGGAACTCC
>DATFVU010000327.1:0-14447 GCA_035260145.1 Candidatus Polarisedimenticolia bacterium
CACGGAGAAGACGAACCCGCCGGCGTACTGCACCAGGGTGAAATCGACGTTGCGCACCGGCCCGTTGTCCGACACGGTGGGGTCGTTATTCCAGGGAGTTCCATCGGGCGCCATGACCACCGGCGCCGACGGGACGGGATACGGCATCATGTCCGGCGTAGCCGGCGGGATCGGGGCGGTGTTGGCGTTCGCGGGGAATCCGCTGAACCCGCTCTCGTCGCCCGAGACCCTCTTGTTTCCACCCAGAATCGAGTTGTTGGGATCGACGAGCGGCCCGAAGGTCCACGACGGGTTGTCCACGGTACCGAACCCGGAGCCGGTCGCCTTGAACATCCCGACCTGGTAATCGATGCCGCCGTAGCTCAGGTCGAACTCCTGGCACATCAGGCAGGCGCCGGTGTCGTCGTCGAGGTTGTTGTCGACGTTGAAATTGCCGCCGGTCACGTCGTTCTCGGTCTTGATGTTGAGATTGAAGCCGAGGCGCTGGAACTCCTGCGAATAAGCCAGCCCGCGGCTGTCGGGCAGCTGATGCACCTTGGCGATGATCGGCGACAGCAGGAAATCCTCGATGTACTCCGCCCCGGGTGGTGTCCCCGAGAACGTCGCGATCACGTGATTGTCGCAATTGGTCAGGGGCGTGCCCGGGGTTCCATCACCGGTGTGCCAGATGCCTGCGCCGTTGTTCTGGAACAGGTCGGCCACGTTGCCGTCCGGGATGGCTGACTGGAAGCCGCACACGCCGGAAGTGACGTACTCCCAGGTCTGCGCCGGGGTGGTCGGCCCGGGGCGGCTCGTCGGGTGCCGGAACCCCGCGAATCCGCCGGAGTTGAGATCGAAATTGAACGGCGCCCTGTCTCCGGCCGCGGTCGGAGTCGGACCGGTCGCGGAAGCCAGGATCCCCTTGTCGAGCTGACCATTCGGGATGAGATCGAACTCTCCCGGATCCTGAAGCCCGTTGCCGTTCAGGTCCTCACCGAGCGTGTTGCTGACCAGCTCGGCCGCGACCGTCGGGGTGGAGGGATTGTCCGCCCCCAGCGTGAACAGGGACGAGAACGTGACGTCTTCGTCCGGATTGACCATGCCGAGGAACGGGTCGGTGGTGTCGGGACGATCGATTTGAAGATTTCTGTTGAAGTCCCGGATCTGACGGCACGTCTGGCCCGGTCCCGCCAGGCAGTCGGTCGAATAGTGGAAGGTCTCGTTGTCCGAGTTCAGGGCGTGCCGGAACGTGTAGGTCTGCCGCGGCAGCTGAATATTTCCCGACGTGGCCTGCAGCGTCAGAGTCAAATCGACCAGCCGGTTGTTCACCGCAAGCGCGTTCACCGCCGTCGCGTCGACCCGCAGGGCGAACGTGACGCCCGAGGTTCCGCCTCCCGGCAGCCGTCCGATCGCCTGCGGCGAGTTGAGCACCTTGACGGCGTTGGCGCCCGGCCCGCCCACGCTGAGCGTCCCGCTGACGTCCGTGAAGTCCTGGTCCCGGTTCGAGTTCTGGAACGTGATCGAGTACGTCAGGTTCTCGCCGGCGTCCAGGAACTGGTCGCCGTCGCAGCCGCCGCCGATGAAGTCCTGCTGCGTGGCGTCCTCGTTTTCGGTCAGGAAGCGCCAGGACAGCAAGTTGGGCGTGCAGGAGATGCGCGCCGAGGCGACCGCCTCGCGCGGCGTGTCGGGGTACCGCACGCGCACGAAGTACGGCTCCTCCGCCGTGTTGCCGTTGGTCTCGAGGATGCCGTTGTAGCTGTCGGCCGGTTTGGCGTCACGCACGGGCAAGGCCGGCGAGGCGAAGGTGGACGAGGACGAAGTCGCCGTGAACGTGAATCCGATCTCGGTGTCCACCACCACCTCGTTCTTGTTCACCACCTCGAAGATGGCGGCGTTACCGACGTCCGGCGCGGTCGCTCCCGGATCGAAAATGGTCGCGCGCACCAGATCGGCGCAACCGTACAGACTCTTGTCGAGGGTTGCCGTGCTGGCCGGCAGGGTACGCGGCACGCCGCCGATGGTCTGCGTGCCGATGCCCTGCACCGGCCCCGCGATGACCAGGCCGTACGGCTGGCCGTTCGCGTCCAGCGATCCGTCACTATCCGTGTCCTCGAGGGTCGTCCCCGCCTGGAAGACGCAGGTGTTCCCCGCGCCGCACTGGCTGTTGTTGGAGCAGATCTGGGTCGGGTTGTTGCTGCACGTCCCCATCGACAGGCGGAAGTCGCCGTTCGCGTCCTCCGAGGCGCCCGTCAGGACGGTGATCTGTCCCGGCGTCGCGCCTCCCGTCCCGCGCTTCACGCGCACCTTCCATGTCCCGGTGACCAGCTGCGAGTCGGATGGGTTGCCATCTCCGTTGACGTCGGCGGACAGGTGCACCGCCTCGATCGGATTGCGCTTGTCCCCGATGTCCGCCGAGCCGAAGGGGCGCCCCAAGCTCCACTGGCCGAAAGAGGTTCCACCGCCGCGGTAGTTGTTGCCGTCGTAGATGACGTTGTCGGCAGTGAGGTTGATGTTGTTGTCCGGGCCCGGCGACTCCACCTCGAGGTCGAGGTCGTTGACCAGGGTCCCCGGAGATCCCGCCGCGCTGGGCGGGTCGCTCCAGGCCAACGCGATGCGCAGCTGCCCGCGGTCGACGACGCGCGTCGAGCCGAGCATCCTCGTGCTGTCCGAGTCGACCGTGAAGGTGTGCTCGAAGCCGGCGGCGGGGGTCGCGGCGTTGATCGGCGGCTCCGCCGTGGCGATGTCGTCATAGATGAGGAGCCCGGCGGACGGATATTCGATGGTGTTCGGAGAGCCGATCCCCTTGTTCTTCGGCCAGTTGGCGAGCGGCAGGACCGAAGTCACCACCGGCCGGCCGTACCCCTGCTCGTTGTTGCCGATGATCCCGACGTCGGTTCCCGAGACGGTGCCGATGTTGAACGCGCGGGCCTGGGCCACAGCCACCTCGTTCGCGTTGGCGTATTCCGATTCCAGCATCTCCTCGAAATTCGCGGAAGCGACGATCGCGGCCTTCACCAGGGATCCCGAGACGTTCGGGATGCGATCGGTCGTGACGCGCGCGCCGGTGGGATAGAACCCCTGGGCGAAATAGTCGCGGATGAGCGCCGCCACGCCGGCCACCTCGGCCGCGGCGAAGGAGGTCCCGAAGTTCGCGTCGTCGAGGACGGCGTCGACCGGCCCGAGGTTGTCGTTGTCCCGGCTCCGCCAGACGGCGTGCGAGATGGTGTTCGGCGAATTGAAGAAGCCGGTGCCGTCCGCCGCCACCGCCACCACGAGGGGCGCGGTCCTCCCGGAGCCGGGCGTGGCCGGACCCTTGGACGAAAAGTTCAGGATGTTCTCCTCGAGGTTCCCGGAGAACGCCGTCTGAAAGTCCTGGAAGTGCCCTCCGACGGAAATCAGATCCTTCGCCGTCGCCGGCGGCGAGATCTGCGGCAGACGCTTGGGGTCGCTGGGGGGGCAGGGGGTCGCGCAGTCGTCCAGTTCCGTGCCGTCGAAGAAGTCCGGGTACTGGTTGCGCTGCAGTCCGTTCGGGTTGGTGAAGAATCTCTGTACGAGGTTGGTCCCCTCGTGTCCGACGGGCGCGAACACCATGTAGTCCCGATTGTTCACCAGGAACTGATCGACGTCGCGCGATTCCTGGGTGTACGTTCCGTCCGTCGAGTTCACCAGCTGCAGATCGAAGTTCGGCGTTCCGAACGGCATCACGTGAAGGTGCACTTCGTTGGCGCCCCCAACGACGCCCGAGCAGATGCCCGTCCCGGGGCTCTTGGGGCAGATGGCGAGCTGCAGGCGCGTCAGGAGCGAGCCCGGGAAGACGTTGCCGCCGCGCTCGAGAATCTCGTTGGTGGTGCAGACGCTCTGGCTGGCGGCATCCTGCATGAGGATGCGCGCTCCCTTGGCCACGCCGTCCATGTCCATGTTCTCGTATTTCGGACGGATGTTGACCGTGTGCTTCGTGATGCGGAAGCCGAGCGCCGAGGCGTCGCCCGCGATCACTCCCGCCACCACGTTGCCGTGCGTGCCGCTGCCCGACATCGTGGCGTCGCAGCTGCTGCCGTCGTCACCGGCGTTCTGGATCGCGTGGATCTTCCGGTGGGACGGACTCGGGAAGGGATGGGCCCCGTCGAACACCACCGAGGCCGTCTGGGAGAACTGCACCGAGTCGGCGGAGATGCCGTTGTCGGTCACCGCCACGATCTGGGGCGGCACCACCGCCGACCCGTTGTTGGACCTCGCGATGCGGCACAGCCCCCCGGCGGTACAGTTGGCGTCGGTCGTGCATGCCGCGCCCGTATTCGTGCACTGGAGCACGCCGATGCCCCCGCCGTCCACCCCCGCGTCGTGATAGGGCTTCTGGAACGGCAGGTTTTCCTTGATGTTCCCGACCATCGCCGTGGTCGGCGTCTCGACGTTCATCAGCATGTGCTCGGGGAGCTCGTACACCCAGCGAACCCGTTCCTTCTTGGCGAGATGGACGACCTTCGAGTAATGCAGTTTGGTCTGGTAGGACATCCCATCGATCGAGTAGGGCGTGGCGGAATGAGGACCGGCCACCTCCTCGATCTCGCGGACCGCCTCCTCGGTGCTGGTGCCTTCGAAGAACTGCACGATGATCTCCAGGTCGTCCGATGCGGCCCGCGATTGCTGGATCATCGGCGAGCGTCCCAAAAGCGGATCGACGCGGAACAGCGCCTCCCAGGGCATGCCCGCCTCGACGTACCCGGAGGATGCGACGGCGTCCTCCTTCCCCTTCGGGATCTCGACGAGGAGGCCGCGGCTCTCGAGGACGTCATGCACCTTGACGCCCATCCCCTTCAGCTCCGACGCGATGCTGTCCATGCTGCGCGACCGCAGGGCCGCCTCGCTGATCTGAATGGCGTTGAAGCCGGATGCGATCTCACCCCGCTTCCCCGCTCCCAGGCGCCGGCCGGGCGCGCCGGCGAGCAGGGGCGCCTGGCCCCGCAGCTGCGCCAGTCCCGCCGGATCGATGAAGCCGAGGGCGGTGCCGATGGTGTTCTTCCGCTTGGCGGATGGCAGATCCCAGTTCGGCCGTATCGCCTCCAGGGGCGAAAGTCCCTGGCGCCTTTCGAATCCCGTCGGCCGCCAGACTCTCTTGGCGAATTCGATCTCGCTCAGCTGCGCAACGTCGTTCGGGCTTACCTGCGCCTCGTCGCGGGCCGCCCAGGTGGCGAAACTGAACAGGGCGAGGGTGCCGAGAAAGACGAGCGTCGTAGCCAGGATGGCGCTGACGAGCGAGCGTCGCTTCAGGCTGGGACCCATGGGGACCTCCCTTGTGCATGGACAAACGTCGACTGTGGATGAGGGCTGGCTGGCGTGGCTATCGTTTTTGTTCAAGCAAAATTGGCCGCAACGGGTCGACCATGACGGCGGCGGATGGGGGTCTCCCCCGTGGCCAGGCGGCCCGTCTGTCCTTCGTCATGTACGGTGAAACGTCGCCGCTGTCAACTTTAATCGGTCGCTGATCCTCTCGAAACCCCAGCGAAATCGAGGGCTCGGGGTCATCCGACGGCGGCTCACAATCGGAGCGAGGAGGCGGTGCGGCGGATGTGCGCCAGGACGGCGTCAACGTCCTCGTTTCGGGTTAGGTAGTTGAACACCCCGAAGCGGAAATAGACCTCCCGGCCGATGGCGATGGTCGGGAACCAGGCGAAGCCTCCTCTTTCGACCTCCTGCTGGATGCGGGCCTGCGCCCGGTTCAGCCGCGCCAGCGCCTCACCGGACGACCGGCCGCGCAACGGGAGCCGGCGTGCCCAGGCCGGAAGGTACCTGAAACAGAGACTGGCGCACTCCACGGGGGCGCCGAACGCCTCGAAGCAGTCGAGAGCGCGAACCTCTTCCTCCAGGTGGCGCGTGACGTCCATCGTGGCGTCAACCAGCCGTCCCATCCCGCGCCTCCCAAGGGCCTTCAGGCTGAACCACAGCTTGAGCCCGCGGAACTCGCGCGACCCTTCCAGGGAATAGTGATAGAAATCGAGGCGATCCTCCTCGGCCTCCAGATCCTTCTTGAGATACCCCGGCTCGATCGCGAAGCTGCGGTTCAGCCTCCGTCCATCCCGGACGAACAGTCCGCCGAGGCTGAACGGTTGAAACAGCCACTTGTGCGGATCGATGGTGACGCTGTCGGCCAGGCTGAGACCGTCCAGACGGCCCGCAAACCGATTGGAGAACAGGAGAGCGCCGCCGTAGGCCGCGTCGACATGGAAGTGAAGCCGGTGAACCCGGGCGACGGCGGCCACGATTCGGAGAGGGTCGATGTTGCCGGTATTCGTGGTCCCGGCCGTGGCCACGATCGCCATCGGAACAAGCCCCCGTCCCATGTCGGACTTGATTGCGTCCGACAGATGATCGGCCCTCATCCTCATATTTCGGTCGACCTCGACGCGCACCAATGAATCTTCTCCCAACCCCAGTAGATCGAGAGATCGGACGATCGAGAAATGCGCCTGCTGCGACGCATACACGCGCAGCCTTCCGGCCAGGTCGCGGGACAGGCCGGTCCTGCGCGCCCGCGCTCCGGAGATCCGGTCGCGCGCCACCTTGAGCGCGATGGCGTTGGCCACCCCTCCGCCGCTGGTGAACACGCCGAATGCCTTTTGTCCGAATCCGATCAGATCGTTCATCCAGCGGATGAGCCGCATTTCCAGATGGGTGGCGGCGGGGCCGGCCTTCCAGGCGTCCACCGACTGATTCAGAAAGGCGGCCGGAAGCTCGGCGAAGGCGGCGATCGGGAGGGGCGCGGGATTGAACAGGCCGAAGATCCTCGGGTGCGACATCTGCATCGAGTTCCGGAAGATCTTCCTGCGGCTCTCGCGCAGGACGGCAGCCGGGTCCTTGCCGTTCTCCGGAAGCGGCTCATTGAACAGGCGGTCGAGCTGGGCCGTGGTGGCCCCGCTGTACGTCTTGCGCGCCCCGCCGTAGATCTGCCGCAGGGTCTCGTCGAGCACCAGACGCCCGAATCGCGCGGCGCCGGCGCGGCTCGACAGCAGGGAGGAGGCGGACCGGCGCACCTAGCCCGCCGCCGGCTTCGAGCCGACCCCGAGCCAGCGGCGTCGGGCGGGGACCGGGATGCGCCTGTCGACCGCCATCCTCGCCTCGGCCCAGCGCGCCAGGCGCACGAACGGAAGCCCGAGCAGGAAGTAGATCGCCGCGGTAAGCAGGCCGACGCCGATGTAGTCGTAGTAGGTCGACGCCAGCTGGCCATACACCTTGGTCAGCTCCACCATGGTGATCACGGAGACGATCGAAGAGTCCTTGAACAGGGCGATGAAATCGTTGGTCACGGGCGGGATCACCAGTCGCAGGGCCTGCGGCACGATGACATGTCGCAGCGCCTGCGACTGCGTCATCCCGAGCGACAGCGCCGCCTCGCTCTGACCGCGCGGAATCGCCTGGATGCCGGCCCGGTAGTTCTCCGCCTCGTAGGCGGCGTAGTTCAGCCCCAGCCCGGTGACGGCGGCGATGAGGGGCGAGAGTCTGATGCCGATGTTGGGCAGGCCGTAGAAAATGAGGTAGAGCTGTATCAGGAGCGGCGTACCGCGCACCACCTCGATGTAGGCGCGCGACGCCCAGGCGACCGGCCACGGCCCGTACAGGTAGGTCAGGGCGAGAAGGAGGCCGAGGGTGACGGCCAGAGCCATCCCCGTCACCGAGATGACCAGCGTCATCGTCGCCCCGCGCCCGAGGAGGAGCGGCAGGTAGCCGACGTATTGGCGCGCTCTTTCGCGCCAGGAGCGCTCCTGGCTGATCGCTTCGGTGAACTCCTGCAGGGCGCCCGGCGCCTGGACCAGCTTCGAGAAAAGCGCGTCGGTCTCCGGGTTCCACAGGCTCCACTTGTCATAGATGCGCCGCAGCTCGCCGCTCCGGATGAGCTTCAGGAGCGCCTCGTTGACCTCCTGCAGGAGTTTCGCGTTGTCCGGGTGCACTCCGATGCCGTACTCCAGATGCCCGATCGGAGGCCCGGTGAACTTGAGCGTCTGGTTCGGGCGGCTGTAGTACATGGCGATCGGCCAGTCCATCAACACGGCGTCGAGTCGGCCGTTCGCCAGATCCTCGTAGGCGTTGATCTGCCCCTCGTAGCTGCGCACCTCGATCCCGCCCGCTCCGTCCAGGATCCGCTGCGCGAGCGAAAACTTCAGGGTCCCCGCGGTCCGGCCTTTCAGATCCGCCAGGCCGCGGATCGCAGACTCGTCCTTGCGCACACTCAGCTGCTCGGAGGTGGCGTAATAGGGGACGGTGAAGCGGATGACCTGCTCGCGGTCGGGCGTGATCTCGAGACCGTTCATGGCCAGGTCGTAGTTGCCGCGCAGCAGACCGGGGATCAGTCCGTCCCACTGGTTCTGCACGAAGACGGGCGTCCGCCCGAGCTCGCGTCCCAGCGCCTCCGCCAGATCCACCTCGAACCCGATGATGGTGCGGGGGTCCTTGGGATCGGGGAAGACGAAGGGCGCGCCCCCCTCCGAATCAGCCCCCCAGCGCAGGGGCTCCCCCGAGGCGGGCGAGGCGGCGGGCATCGCAGCGACAAGAACGAGGGGGAGCGCGGCGAGCCATCGGGCCAGGGCAAGCGAGGGGGACGCCGGCGCCGCCCTCACAGGAAACTCTTGAGAAACTCGCGCGTGCGCGCGTCGCGCGGCGCGCCGAAGATCTCCGCCGGCGGCCCCGACTCCACCAGGAGGCCCTGGTCCATGAACAGGATGCGATCGGCCACGTCGCGCGCGAAGCGCATCTCGTGGCTGACCACGACCTGCGTCATTCCCTCGTCGTGCAGCTGCCGCATAATCAGCAGCACCTCGTTCACCAGCGTGGGATCGAGCGACGAGGTCGGCTCGTCGTACAGCATCACCTTCGGCGCCATGGTGAGGGCCCGGGCGATGGCGGCGCGCTGCTGCTGTCCCCCCGAGAGCTGCGACGGGTAGTAGTCCAGACGGTCGCTCAGGCCCACTTTTCGAAGCAGGCCCCGGGCGCGGGTCTCCGCCTCATCGCGCCCCAGTCCCTTCACGACCATCGGCGCCTTCACGGCGTTCTCCAGGACGGTCATGTGCGGGAACAGATTGAAGCTCTGGAACACCATCCCGACCTCCTCCCGCAGCATGCGAAGGCGGTGCTTGAGGTCGCTCGGCACCGTCCCGTTGTGCCGCTCCAGGGTGACGTCGGCGATGTGCACACGGCCGGAGTCGAACAACTCCAGGCCGTTCAGGCAGCGCAAGAGCGTGGACTTGCCGCAGCCGGACGGCCCGATGATCACGACCAGCGCCGACTCGGCCACGGTGAAGCTGACGCCGCGCAGCGCCTCGGCCTGGCCGAAGCTCTTGCGCAGGTCTTCGACGGCGATCAGCTCGGGCATCGGACGCGTCCTGTTCCTTTCACCCGCCGCGGGCGCCGCCCGCGCGGGACTTTGATTTTTTGGGACGGAAGGCTAGCATGGCACGGGCGCACGCGGAAGGCCCGAACCTCGCAAGGAGGGTTCATGGACAGGCCCGGTTACAGGATGGAGACCACCGCGGTCCACTCGGGCGGCCCCCGGCCGGCCCCGGAAGGGTCGGTGGTCTTCCCGATTTACCAGGGAACCGTGTACACGATGGAGCCCGGTACCGATTATCACGACATCCGGTACATCAGGCTCAACAGCACGCCGTCCCAGCGCTATCTGCACGATCGGCTCGCGGCCCTCGAGGGGGCCGAGGCGGCCGTGGCGACCTCGTCCGGGATGGCGGCGATCACCTCGATCCTTCTCTCCCATCTCAAGAAGGGGGATCATCTGCTCGCCGGGGCCTGCCTGTACGGGGGAACGCACGATTTTCTGACCCAGCGCGCGCCCGATCTCGGTCTCGCCTGCACCTTCGTCGACGATCAGCGACCCGAAACCTGGAAGGCGGCGATGCGTCCCGAGACGAAGATGTTCCTGGTCGAGACGATCACCAATCCGCTGATGCGCGTGCCGCGCCTTCAGGAGGTGGTCGACTTTTCGCGACGCGAGCGGCTGACCACGGTCATCGACAACACCTTCGCGACTCCGGTGAACTTCCGCCCTCTGTCGCTCGGTTTCGACATCGCGTTCCACAGCGCCACGAAGTACCTGAACGGCCATTCCGACCTGGTGGCCGGCTGTGTTGTCTCCTCCCGCGATCGCGTCGAGCGGGTCCGGAAGACCCTCAACCTCCTGGGGGGCTCGCTCGATCCCCACGCGGGCTTCCTTCTGGCGCGCGGCACCAAGACCCTGGCGCTCCGCGTCAGGGCGCAAGGCGCCAACGCGCTCGCCCTGGGCCGCTTTCTCGTGGCCCACGCCAGGGTGAAGGAGGTCAACTATCCCGGTCTCGAGACCCACCCCGATCACCCGCACGCCCGCCGGCTCCTTTCGGGTTTCGGCGGGATGCTGAGCCTGCGCCTGAACGGGGGGCCGGACGCGGCGCGCCGTCTCACGGCGGCGCTGCGCATCCCCTACTACGCCCCCAGCCTCGGAGGTGTTGAGACGCTCATCACCCAGCCCGCCTTCTCCTCCCACGCCGGAATGAAACGGGAGGAGCGCGAGCGCCTCGGCGTGACGGACGACCTGCTGCGGGTCAGCTGCGGGATCGAAAACGCCGACGATCTCGTGGAGGACTTCGGGCAGGCGCTGGAGAAGGTGTAGACGATTCCTAGGCGCGCGCCCGCAGCGCCTGCCGTGCCGGGAGCCAGCGCTCCAGCCGGCTCCCGGCACGGATGATCGTTCCGTCCCTCTGCGGCGACGTCGAGACGATCCCGATCTCGCACCCGACGATCTCCTCGAGGCGTCGCACGTAATTGCGCGCCGCCTGGGGAAGCTCCTCGAACCGCCGCACCTTCGAGGTGTCCCGGTTCCAGCCGGGCAGCCGCTCGTACACCGGGCGGCACGCCTTCAGGACGGCGGGATCGGCCGGCAGGACATCGATCCGGCGATCGAGATGCTCGTACGCGACGCACACGGGGATCTCCTCCAAATCGTCCAGCACGTCGAACAGGGTCAGCGCCATGCACTCGATCTGGTTGATCGTGACCGAGTAGCGCGCCACCAGCGCGTCGAACCAGCCGCAGCGGCGCGGCCGGCCGGTGGTGCTGCCGAACTCCCGCCCGCGCTCACGGATGCGGCGTCCCGCCTCGTTGTCCTGCTCGGTCGGGAAGGGGCCCTCCCCCACCCGCGTGGAATACGCCTTCAGGACGCCGATGACTCCGTCGACCCGGATCGGGCTGATCCCGAGGCCGGTGCAGGCACCCCCCGCGGTCGAGCTCGACGAGGTGACGAAGGGATAGGTCCCGTGGTCGATGTCCAGCATCGACCCCTGCGCCCCTTCACAGAGAACGACCGCCCCTTCATCGAGCCGATCGTTCAAAAGCCGTGACGTGTCCGAGACGAAGGGCCGCAGGCGCGCGCCATACGCCTTGAGCTGCTCCACGACGACCGTGGGGTCCGGGTCCCATTCCGCCGGCAGCTTCTGGGCGTCGCCCCGGGTCACACGGGCCAGGGCGCTTACCTTGTCGGACAGGCCGGCCTCGTCCCAGAGGTCGGCCACGCGCAGACCGTAACGTCCCGCCTTCCCCTCGTAGGCGGGCCCGACGCCCAGGCGCGTCGTGCCGATCCGGCCGGCCCCGTCCCCTTCTTCGCGCGCGATGTCGCGGCCGCGGTGATACGGGAGAATCAGGTGAGCGCGATCGCTGATGCGAAGGTTCTCCTCGACGCGCACGCCCGCGGCGCGCAGATCGTCGATCTCCTTGATCAGAGAGGCCGGCTCGATCACGACACCGTTCCCGATCACGCACAGGACGGAGTCGCGCAGGATGCCTGAGGGAATGTGATGCAGCGCGAAACGGGCCTCGCCGATGCAGATGGTGTGGCCGGCGTTCGGCCCGCCGCCATAGCGCGCCACGATGTCCACGCGCTCGGTCAGGAGATCGACGATTTTCCCCTTCCCCTCGTCACCCCACTGCGAGCCGACCACCACGAAGCCGGACATGGTCTTTCCGCTCCTTGTTCTGTGGAATCGGCAAAGGACGAACCCGCGGGCGTCTTCCTTTGCCGCGATATGCTAGCAGAAATCGGGCCCCGGGGAGCGCGCGTCAGGCGGCGAGAATCTGCTGCACGCGCACAAGCAGCGAGTCTTTGATCTGATCCTTGTCGAGAAAGCCGGCGACGCCCACGGCTCGCAGAAAATCGAGGACATCCTTCTTGAACACGCCGCTCATCACCAGGACGGGCGTCTGCCTCACCCGGCCTATCTTCTTGATCTCCCGAAGCACGTCGAAGCCGGTCATCTTCGGCAGGAGGAGATCGAGCAGAACCAGATCCGGATGCTCGTTCTGGATGAGGTCCAGCGCCTGCCGGCCGTCCTCGGCCTCGAGGACATCATAGCCCGCCGCCGCAAGCAGGTGCGCCGCCACCCTGCGCACCGTCAGCGTGTCGTCCGCCACCAGGATCTTCTTCCGATGCTCCCTCTTCTCGAAGGAATCGTGGCTCGAGGAGGTCTTGACTTCGTCCTGCACGAGATCGATGCGAACGATCTCCTGGCAGTTGCTGCACAGGTACTTGATGACGCGGGACTGCCCGTCCATCTCGCGCAGGCGGATCTCGTTCTTGCAGTGCGGGCAGCGTACGACCAAGGGACCCCTTCCGCAGGCGCCGGGCGCGGACGCCGTGCCCCTCCCCCCCCGGCACCGGCAGGGCTCAAGGTAGGTCCGGGACGGATCGATTGCACGCCCGGTTACGGAATTGTGAGGGCTGTCCCGCTGTGCTAGACTCCGAGCGGTCTTGAGCGGAACGGGACCACGCTTCGATGCCCTCCACCATCGTCCTCGACGGCGAGCACCTCGAACTGGAACAGGTCGCGACAGTCGCCAGGGGCGGCGCCCGCGTCGTCCTGGGTGAATCCGCCCGCGACCGGCTGGCCCGCGCCCGGGAGGTGGTCGATCGGATCCTCTCCTCCGACCGGCAGGTGTACGGCGTCAACACCGGGTTCGGCCTCCTCAAGGACATCCGCGTTCCCCGCGACCGGCTCGACGCCCTGCAGCTCAACCTGATTCGCAGCCACTGCGCCGGAGTCGGCCCCCCCCTTCCGGCGGGGGCGACGCGCGCCCTGATGCTGCTCCGGGCGCACGTCCTGGCGCGGGGGCATTCGGGCGTGAGGCCGATCGTGGTCGAGACCCTGCTCGGCTGCCTCAACGCCGACCTGCTGCCCGTGGTCCCGGAGCAGGGATCGATCGGGGCGAGCGGCGACCTCGCCCCAATGTCTCACCTGGCCCTGGCCCTCCTGGGCGAAGGGGACGTCGTGCTTCGCGGCCAGACGATGAAGGCCGCGGCGGCTCTCGAAAAGACGGGGATCGCGCCGCTGCGGCTGGGACCCAAGGAAGGCCTCGCCCTGATCAACGGCACGCAGATGATCTGCGCCGTCGGCGTGCTGGCGCTTCTGGAGGCCGAAGAGCTGGCGAAGACCGCCGACATTTCTGGAGCCCTGACTCTCGAGGCCCTCAAGGGGAGCCATCGCGCCTTCGACGCGCGCCTGCACGCCCTGAGACCGCATCGGGGCCAGGCCGACTGCGCCGCCAACCTCAGGGCGCTCCTGAGCGACAGCGAGATCGCCCGCTACCACGAAGGGTGCGGCCGGGTACAGGACGCCTATTCCCTGCGCTGCATGCCCCAGGTGCACGGCAGCGCCCGCGACGGCATCCGCTTCTGTCGATCCGTCCTGGAGGTCGAAGTGGACTCCGTCACCGATAATCCGATCGTCTTCCCGGACGACGGCGAGATCCTGTCGGGCGGCAACTTCCACGGAGAGAGCCCGGCCGCGGCGCTCGATTTCCTGGCCATCGCCACCGCCTCTCTCGCGTCGATCTCCGAGCGCCGGGTCGACCGATTGATGAACCCCACGCTCAGCGGCCTTCCGCCGTTTCTGACGCGCGACGCCGGCGTCCAGTCCGGCCTGATGATGGCCCAGGTGACCGCGGCCTCCCTGGTCTCGGAGAACAAGGTCCTCTGCCACCCGGCGAGCGTCGATTCGATTCCCACCGAGGCGAACCAGGAGGATCACGTCTCGATGGGGCCGATCGCCGCGCGCAAGGCCCGCGCGGTGGTGGAGCACGCGCGCACGGTGCTGGCGATCGAGATTCTTTCCGCCTGCCAGGCCCTCGACCTTCTGGCGCCCCTGCGCCCCGGTCGCGGCGCGCGGGCGGCCCACGAAGCGGTGCGTCGCGCCGTCCCTTTCATGGAGACCGACCGGGTCCTGGCGGACGACATCCGCGAGATCGCGAGTCTGGTCCGGGCCGGGGCGCTGCGCGCGGCGGCCGAGGACGCCTGCGGGGGGCTGCGATGAAGGGGCGGGCGGCCGCGGCCCGTCAGGTGCGCGCCCCGCGCGGCGCGGCCCTGACCTGCAAGGGCTGGACGCAGGAGGCCGCCCTGCGCATGCTGATGAACAACCTCGATCCGGAGGTCGCCGAGAAACCGGACG
>DATFVU010000328.1:0-2382 GCA_035260145.1 Candidatus Polarisedimenticolia bacterium
CTTCATCAGCCCCGAGACGTCGGTCCGGGCGGCGGCGCTTCGCTCCGGGCGCGCCTGGATCGAGTTCCGCACCATGCCCTTGGCGGACGTGGACGCGATCCGCAAGACGCTGGGCGACAAGGTCGCGGTGCAGGAAACGGCGGCGACCGGCCTGTTCGGGATCGCCATCAACAACACGGTGAAGCCGTTCACCGACCTCCGCGTCCGCAGGGCCCTTACGCTGGCCTTCGATCGCCACACGGCGAGCCGGGTGCTGTACCCGCTCGCGAGTCTCCGAGACGTCGGGGGACTCATGCGTCCGGCCACGGAGTGGGCGATGTCGGAGGCTGAGCTCCAGAACCTCCCGGGCTTCGGCCGGGACATGGAGAGGAACCGCGCCGAGGCCAGGCGCCTGCTGGCCGAGGCGGGTTACCCCAACGGCTTCAAAATAACTCTGAAGAACCGCAACGTGAAGATTCCCTACCAGGACTTCGCGGTGTTCGCGATCCAGGAGTGGCGCAAGATCGGCGTCGAGGCCGAGCACCGGCCGCTCGAGACGGCGGCCTGGTTCGCGGATGGACGCGATACGGGGAGCTTCGAGCTGATCGTCAGCGGCGTGTTCCACTACATGGACGACCCCGATCTGTTTCTCCAACGCTATACGACGGGAGACCCCAACAACTGGGGGCGCTTCTCGGATCCCAGGATCGATGACCTCTATGCCCGTCAGGCGCGGCACCTCGACCTCGCCGAGCGCAAGAGGCTCGTCAACGAGATCGAGCGGATCGTGCTCGAGAACGCGTACTACATCCCCGGCCTCTGGTGGCGACGCAACGTGGTGCACTGGACCAAGGTGAAGAACTACGTGGCGCCACCCAATCACTACTCCAACCAGAAGCTCCAGGACGTCTGGCTCGCGGAGGACTGAGCGCGAATGCGCGCTTTTGCAGAGAAGGCAAGGCCAACATACGACTCGCCTGCGCCGCGGCGACACGATGCTCCGCAACGAGGTCCATGCGCACAATGCGCCACGGAGAAGCGCAGAGCCGGTCAGGAGCAGCCGGGCGCCGCCGGACATGACTTTGGCCGCATCCCTGTCATGCCGGCAGGAGCCTGCTGCGGGCGACCGGACGCCGGCCGCGGGCCGCGCAGCGATGCACTCGACGATGCGCCTTATCGTGGACCGGGAGATCCGGCCGCGCCGGCCTCCCGGGGGCCGGGAACCGGAAAGGATATGGGTTGCGTGTCCGGTCCCATGCGCACGCTGGTTCAGGGCGCTCTCTTCGGCGGCTACACCGTGGACGACTACCTGTCTGGGGGCCTGTCGTGGGGGACCGTTGCCAACGCCGGTAATGCCGGAAGAGACGGGAGGGCCTACAAGGTTCAACCGTACGCCTACTACACCGGCGATACGAGCCTCGGCGTCTCGCAAACAATGACCCACGGCGATTCGAACCAGGCCTTCCTGGATGGAACAGCCGCATACCTCGGAAAAGCCGCGGGCTCCGTGAAGAACGGGACGACCTACAATGAGCCCGTGCTCAAGGCGGGAGATCCCTACGCGAGCACCGGATGGAACCTGCGCTATGGCTCGAAATCCGGCAAAGGTGCGGAGGGAATGGTGACGTTCGCGGACGTGCCCCGCGCGGGCGCCGGGGAGAAGGGGCACATCGACTTCAAGACCTGCTTCCACTCCCGTGGTGGCCCCTGCCAGGAGGACGTCGCTTGTCAGACGTGGCGATGGACCATCGACTTCACGGCCAAGAACGACGTCAACACAGTGAGCTAATTCCTGGAAGCCTTCTGCCTGGCGCCGGATGGACAACCAACCACGAGGGGAACCGCTCGATGTATTGCTGGATCGATTGCGCGGGCTCCGTGTAGAAGGGATCGGCCGGGGAGGCCCGCACACCGGCATCACCCACAATGAGGTGACGCGCGCAATCCTGGCGCGGGGCGCATCCGTGGTCCCGCGACTCGTGCAACGGCTCGATCAGAGTGGCTTCGACGAGGCCGTGTACATCGTTTTCTTGCTGCGCGAGCTTCACGCCAACAGTGCGGCATCGGCCGTCCGCGCCCTGCAGTCTCGGCTCGGCACCCTGTCGGTCGGGCGGGACCTTACCTTGAGGATGCAGATCGAATACTTTCTCCGCGATGCGCCTTCCTGGTGAGATCTCCGGCTGCAAACCGGAGGTCTCCGGCTGCAAACCGGCGCCGCCGAGCACGCCTTCCTGTGTTGATTCTCCAGTCTTCACACAGACCCGGTGCAGGTCTGGATCGTGCCGGCGGCGGGCGGTGAGTCACGACCGCTCGCGGCGAACGTCGACGCGGCCCGCTGGGTCCCTTGAGGCGCCGATGCTTTCGCGCACCAGGCGCCGTCCGCCGCGCGGCCGCCGTGACCGT
>DATFVU010000329.1:0-11565 GCA_035260145.1 Candidatus Polarisedimenticolia bacterium
TCGCGCTCGCGTTCATCCCTCCTGCCGAGACCGGCTGGCTTCTGTACGAGGCGAAGCTGGTGGGAGGGTGCGCGGTGCTTCTGGGCCTCGGATGGCTCCTGTACTGGCTGGGGAATCTCCGGCCCGTTCAACCGCGGCCGAGCGATCGCTGATGCGCTGACCGCCACTCCCCTCAGCGTCGGTCGGAGTGTCCCAGGTCCCTGCCCGGCGCGACCCTGTCGCGCACGATCTGCTTCAGTTCCTTGATGTCGGGGAAGCGCTCCTGGGCCTGGCGGGAGAAGAGGACCTCTTCGCCGAGGCGCACGTCGAACACCCCTCCCGTTCCGGGCCGCAGCGTCACGCCCCCCAGCTCCGATTCGAAAGTGGTCAGAAGCTCCTGCGCCATCCAGGCGGCGCGCAGGAGCCAGCGGCACTGCGTGCAGTAGACGATCTCGAGGCTCGGCCGGCCGCTCAGCGAGGTGGACGCCGCCAGCCTGACCGCCTCGGCGAGCTGCGGGAACGGGCAGGCGCGGGCGAACTCTTCGAGGGTCATCCAGGCGAAGGCGTCGTGCTCTTCCGAGAGAACGACCTCCCCCGCGTCGGAGGCGCCGCGGTACGCCACGACGACCATGTCGTCGCGATTGCGCTTCGCCTGGTAGGAGCCGATCGGACGCGGGTCGATCGAGACCAGAAGCCCGCTCTCCTCGCGCGCCTCGCGCAGAGCCGCCTCGAGGGGCGCCTCTCCCGGAATCACCCTCCCGGAGAGCGCCTCCCAGGCGCCGGCGCCGGCGTCCTTGTCCGGGGCGCGCCGCATGGCCAGGACGCGTCCCTCGCGGAACACCGCGATCACGACGGCGACGATGAATCGGTCCGAGGAGCTCATCGATGGCCCGGGGCGCTGCCGCCGACGTCGCGACGAGCGCCCCGGCGTGATTTTCAGGTAAATGGGAGGGGACCGCAAGGGGTCCTTGGTTCGGGGGACCGGCGTCGGACTACAATCGTGCCCTCGTCCGACCCCCGCGGGGTTGCGAGGACATCGATGCGAGGACCGAAATCTCCATGGAGCCGCCTGCGTTGGGGGCTCGCGGCGCTCCTTCTGGCTCTCGGCCCCTCGGGTGCGCGATCCCAGGAGGCGCCCGCGTCGCTCGCCTTGTCTGAAGCCGAGCGCCGCGCCCTCGAGTTCAGCCCGGCGCTCAAGGCCGCCGACGATCGCATTCGCGTCGAAGAGGGACGCCTGCGCCAGGTCGGTCTTTACCCGAATCCCGACCTGGCTCTGGACGGCAGCTGGCAGACGAACGGCCAGGGGTCACGTGAGACGGTTCTGTCGTTCCGGCAGCCGATCCCCTATCCCTCCGCGCGCGATCTCCTGCGGCAGGAGGCGCAGGAGCGCGTCGAGACGGCGCGCGGCGACCGGGACCGCGAGCGCCTCGACCTTCTCCAGCAAGTGAGAGCGTCGTACGGGCGCCTCTATTTTGCGGCGGCCTTCCTCAAGGTTGAGGAGGAGGATCTGGAAGCGACGCGCGCCCTCGAGAAGGCGGCGGAGGCACGGGTCGCGACGGGAGACGCCCCTCCCTTCGAGTCCCTGAAGGCGGCCGTCGAGGTCAGCCGGGCCGAAGGGGAGGTGGGGCGGGCGCGTGGAGAGCTCCGGGCAGAAACCGCCTCGTTCAGCCTGCTCCTCGGACAGCCGGCCGAGACACCCACCATGGTCGAGGAGCCGCCTTCAGAGACCGGCATGTTCGGCAATCTCCCGGACCTCCTGGCTCGCGCCTTGGAGAAACAGCCCGAGGTGCTCGCCGTGCATCATGAAGCGCTGGCTGCCGAGTTCGCGGCCGCTCTTGCGCACATCGAAAAACGGCCGGAGGTCGCGCTCGGTCCCTCGCTCGGGACGGATCACGGAGAGACGTTCGTCGGTGCGGGCGTGTCTCTGAAGCTCCCGTTGTGGAACCGCAACCAGGGAAACATCGCCGCCGCCTCGGCGGCCTCCGATGAGGCGCGCGCCCGGGAAGGTGTCGTACGTCTCGCCATCTCGCGCCAGGTGACCGAGTCGTATCAACGTTATCAATCCGCGCGGGAGCAGAGAGCGGCATTCGAGCAGGGGCTTCTCGATGCCTCGGCGCGCATGCTGGAGAAGGCGCGGCAGGCGTATCAGGGAGGGGAGACGGGGATCCTGGAGTTCCTGGACGCGAGGCGCACCGCCCTCGCCGTTCGGGAGGAGTATCTGCACGCCAGCCTGGATGCGGTCCTGGCGGCCGCCCAGCTCCGGCGCGCGCTCGGCGAGGACATGCAGGACGAGACATCTCGATGAATCGGGCACGGCACTCGGGCGTCCTGCCGGCCGGAATCGTGTGCTTTGCGCTCGCTGCCTGCGGACAGGCGACCCCGCCTGCGGACCCCGCCGGCGCCAAGGCCGCTCCGGGGGTGGACGCGGCCAATACTCCTATCCACCTTCTGCCCGAGGCGGCGCGGCAGGCGGGGATCGTCACCGAGGTCGAGCATCCCGCCCCGTTCGCCGTGACATTGTCCCTGCCGTGCAGGCTCAGCCCGTCGGCCGAGACGCCGGAGGAGGTCGAGGCGCGCCTGAACTTCCAGGCGGCCGAGGCGCGTTTCGTGCGCGCGGAGGCCGAGCTGGAGCGATTGCGCAAGCTTCTGGCGCAGGAGGTGGTCTCGGCCAAGGAGGTGCAGACCGCCGAGGCGGAGTTCGCCGAGGCCCGCGTCGACCGCCAGCGCGCGCAGACGGCGCTCAACAACCTGGGGCTCGACGCGGCGCGCCAGGAGTCGTTCCCCCGGGCCGACATGTGGGCGCTGGCGGAGATTTACGAGCCTCAGGTCGCTCAGGTGAAACCGGGCGCGCCCGCCTGGCTGCACGTCGTGACCTCCTCGGACGAGCTGTTCCAGTCGCGCGTCGTCTCCCTGGCCCATTTCCTGAAGCCCCAGACGCGCACACTGACCGCGCGCATCGCCGTGCAGGATCCCGGGCACCGCCTGCGTCCCCAGGAGATCGGCTCGGCGGAGATTCGGGTCGATGAGAGGACGGCGCTGAGCGTGCCGACCTCCGCCCTGCTCTATGAGGGGACCTCCCGCGTGCTGTTCGTCAAGCGCGGCGACGCGTACGAGAAGGTCCGGGTCCGGGTCGGCGCCGAGCAGGTAGGAAGGGCCGAGATCCTGGACGGAGTTTCCGACGGCGACGAGGTCGTGACGCGCGGCGCCCAATCCCTGCTGGGAGAAATGTTCAAGACCCGCATCCCCGCCGAGGAGGACGACGAGGACAAGACACCTGGAGACCGCTGAGTGCTCTCACGGCTCGTCGACTTCTCGATCGTCAACCGCCTGGTGGTCCTCGTCCTCGCGGGGGCCCTGCTCGTGTTCGGGTTTCTGGCCGCGCTCTCGGCGCCGATCGACGTCTTCCCGGAGTTCGCCCCGCCCCGCATCGCCGTGCAGACGGAGGCCCCGGGGCTGACCTCAACGCAGGTCGAATCGCTCGTCACCATCCCGCTGGAGCAGGCGCTCAACGGCGCCCCCGGATTGATCAGACTGCGATCCTCGTCGAGCGCCGGCCTGTCGCTGCTCGACGCGGTGTTCAGCGAACACACGGACGTCGACCGCGCGCGGCAGGCGGTGGGGGAGCGTCTGCTCGCGGCGGCGGCGCGTCTGCCCGCAGGAGTGGACGAGCCGCGCATGGCGCCCACCGTGTCCGCCTCGAGCACCGTCCTCATCATCGGACTGACCGCGACCGAGGGGTTCGATCCGCTCGAGCTGCGCGAGCTGGCCGACTGGACCCTGCGGCCGCGCATCCTGGCCGTGCCGGGCGTCGCGCGACTCACGACCTTCGGCGGAGGCGTGAAGCAGTACCAGGTCCTGTTCTCGCCGCGCGCGCTGCGCGATTACGACGTCGGGATCCAGCAGGTGATCGAGGCGGCCTCCTCGGCGTCGGCCGTTGCGGCCGCGGGCGAGCTGCGCGCCGGCGAGCAGGCTCTGCCGATCCGCGCCCAGGGCCTGGTCGGCTCCCTCGCCGACCTGGAGCGCTCGGTGGTGACGTACCGCAACGGCGTGCCGGTGACCCTGGGGCAGGTGGCGCGGGTCCGCCTCGGTCCGGCGTTCAAGGTCGGCGAGGGAAGCGTCGACGGGCTGCCGGGCATCGTCGTGGAGATCGAGAAGATGCCCGGGTCCAACAGCGTCGAGGTGACGAAGGCGCTCGACGAGGCGCTCGCCGAGATCGCGAAGGCTCTACCCGAAGGGGTGACCCTGCACGCCGGACTGTTCCGCCAGGCCGACTTCATCACACGATCGGTGCGCAACCTCGAAATGGCCCTCCTGGCGGGTGCCGTCCTGGTCGCGGCGGTGCTGCTCCTGTTTCTTCTCGATCTGCGTTCGGCGGCGATCAGCCTGACGGCCATACCGCTCTCGCTGCTGGCGGCGGTCCTGGTGCTGCGCGGCTTGGGCGCGACGCTCAACACGATGACGCTCGGCGGCCTGGCGATCGCCATCGGCGAGGTGGTCGACGACGCGATCATCGACGTGGAGAACATCATCAGGCGTCTGCGGGAGCGGTCCTTCGATCGCCTCGCCCCGGATCCCAGGAGCGTGATCCTGCACGCTTCGATCGAAGTTCGGAGCGCGGTCGTGTTCGCCACGTTCATCGTGGCGCTCGTGTTCCTGCCGGTGTTCTTCATCAGCGGACTGCAGGGGCGCCTGTTCGCTCCTCTCGCCTACGCCTATGTCGTGGCGACGCTGTCGTCCCTTCTGGTCGCGCTCACCGTCACCCCGGCACTGGCGTCGCTCCTTCTCAGCGGCGAGTCCTCCGAGCGCTCGGAGACGCTCCTGGTTCGCCGGTTGAAGGGAGTCTACTCCCGCGTGCTCTCGCCGCTTCTGGGCCGGCCGCGCATTGTGGCGACGGGGGCCGTGGCCCTCGTACTCCTGGCGCTCCTCCTCCTGCCGTGGTTCGGCGTGGAACTCCTGCCGGACTTCCAGGAGTCGAACGTCATCGTGCACATGGTCGGCCTTCCGGGCACCTCTCTCGACACCTCGGTGCGGGCCGCCCGCGAGGCCGAGCGCGCCATCCACGGCATCGACGGCGTGGTGTCGACCGGCGTGAAGGTGGGGCGCGCCGAGCTGGGGGAGGATGCCTGGGGCCCGGAGCAGTCCGAGATGATCGTCGCCCTGGATCCCCGCCGCGGCGCGTACGGCCCGGTCCTCGCGGAGGTCCGCCGGCATTTCGCCGCCTTCCCCGGCTTCGTGTTCTCCGTGAAGCAATTCCTGCGCGAGCGGATCGAAGAGGTGATCTCGGGAAGCCACGGAGAAGTGGCCCTGCGTCTCCAGGGGCCGGATCTGGAGATCCTGCGCGCGGAGGCCGCACGTGACGCCGGAGTGATGGCGTCGATCCGGGGAGCCGACCAGGTCCAGGTCGAGCGCGAAGTGGACGTGCCGCAGGTCGAGATCCGGTTCGACCGCGAAGCGGCGGCGCGCGACGGTCTGACCATGGAGAATCTCCGGGAGATGACGACCGCCACGCTCTTCGGAGTGCGCGCCGGCGAGGTGTACGAGGGGCAGAAGGTGTTCGACGTCTGGGTCAAGGGTGAAGAGGAGTTTCGCGAGGACCCTCGCGCCATCGGCGGCATGCCGATCGACCTGCCCTCGGGCGGACGTGTGCCTTTGGAGACCGTGGCCCGCATCGAGATCGGCCAGGAGCCGAACACAATCAACCGACAATCCGGGACGCGCCAGATCGTCGTGACCTCCAACGCCGTGGGGCGCGACATCGGCGGCTTCGCGGAGGAAGCGCGCCGCCGGGTCGAGGCGCGCCGCCTGCCTCCCGGCTATTTCCGGACCTGGGAGGGGGAGTACGAGGCGCAGAAGACGACACGGGACGAGCTGCTCCTCCTCGGAGCCGCCGCGGCGGTCGGGATCTTTCTGCTTCTGTGCACCGATTTCGGCGCGGCGCGGCCGGCTCTCCTGGTGATGGCCAACCTGCCGCTCGCCCTGGTGGGAGGGATCGCCGCCGCGGCCGCGGGCGGCGGCCGGTTGTCGATCGGCTCGCTCGTGGGGTTGATCACGCTGTTCGGAATCTCGACGCGCAACAGCATCATGCTGGTGTCGCATTACCACCGGCTGGAGAGTGAGGACGGCGCGGTGCGGGGCCCCGACCTGATCCTGAGGGGAAGTCTCGACCGGCTGTCCCCCATCCTCATGACCGCGCTCGTGACGGGGCTCGGTCTCCTGCCGCTGGCGATCGGCGGCGGCCGGGCCGGACAGGAGATCGAGCATCCCATGGCCGTCGTGATCCTCGGGGGCCTGGCCTCCTCGACTCTCCTGAACCTCCTGGTGCTTCCTCCTGTCTACCTGAGGTGGCGGAGAACGTCCTAGGCGTTTCCTCCCTGGCGGTGCGGCGGATGGCCCCCGGACATGAGCCGCGCCAGGATCGGCGTCGTCATGAGCGTCGTCACCAGCGCCATGATCACCATCATCGCGAACAGAGTCGGGGTGATCAGCCCCACGTCGAGGCCGACGTGCAGGATCACCAGCTCCATCAGGCCGCGCGTGTTCAGCAGCACCCCCAGGGCGGCCGCCTCCCGCCATGACAGTCCGGTCAGGCGGGCGGCCAGCGTGGCGCCGCCGAACTTGCCCGCCACGGCGACCAGGACGATCAGCAGGCAGAGAAGCCACATGGACCAGCCGTCCAGGAGGCGCACGCTCGTCCGCAGCCCGGTCTGGGCGAAGAACAGCGGCAGGAGCAGAAAGACGGCGCCGGCGAGACCGTCCTCGACGGCCTCCGCCAGGCGCCGGTCCCTGGGCAACATGCACCCCGCGAGAAAGGCGCCGAAGACGGAGTGGAGCCCGAGACCCTCGGTGATCCAGGCGGAGGAGAACGCCAGGACAAGGAGAAGTGCGAGCCGATCCCGCGTCAGCAGACCGCGCCCCGGATCGATCCATCGCACGCGCGCCAGCAGCGGGCGGGCCGCCACGATCATGAACAGGAGAAAGGCGGCCGATCCGGCCAGCGTCCAATGGAGGGGCAGCGCGGCGTGAGGACCGCGCACCAGCAGGACGACGGCCGCCAGGAGGCTCCAGGCGAAGACGTCGTCAACGGCGGCGCAGGCGATCGCCAGCGTGCCGACCCGGGTCCCCAGAAGATGCGACTCGCTCAGGATGCGGGCCAGGACCGGAAAAGCCGTGACGCTCATCGCCGTGCCGACGAACAGGGCGAGGTGCAGATAGGGCACCGCCCCGGATGACAGCCGCGGATGCAGCAGGACCGTCAGGGCGACGCCCAGGAGGAAGGGAACGGCGATGCCCGCGTTGCTCGTGATCACCGCCGCCCGTCCGTACCGGCGCAGCTCGCCGCAGTCGAGCTGGGCGCCGATCTGGAACATGAACAGGACCAGCCCGATCTGGCTCAGGGAGTTCAGAGAGCCGAGGCTCGCGGACGGGAAGAGGGAGGACCCGAGCGAGGGGGCGATCCACCCGAGACACGACGGCCCGAGAAGGATCCCGGCGAGCATCTCGCCCACCACGCGGGGCTGGCGGAGCCTCGTCATCACGAAGCCCACGCCTCGCGCCGACAGCAGGACCACGACGATCTGGGTCAGGAGGAGGGTCAAGTGGGTCACGACGGCGCGCACCCTACCGCCGCGCCGGTCGGGGCGTCAAGCCCCGCCGCATGGTATATAGACGGCATGCCGCATGACGATACCGATATCGGCGGCGGGCGCTCGCGCTTTCCCACGACGCGCCTGTCGGCCGTTCTGGGCGCGCAGAGCGCCGAGACGGAGGTGCGGGCCCGCTCGTTCGAGGCGCTGATTGCCGCCTACTGGAAGCCGGTCTACAAGCACGTCCGCATCCGCTGGAAGAAATCGAACGAAGACGCGAAGGACCTGACCCAGGCCTTCTTCCTGCGCGCCATGGAGAAGGACTTCTTCGATTCCTACGACCGGGAGAAGGGACGCTTCCGGACCTTCCTGCGCACCTGCCTCGATCGCTTCGTGAGCAACGAGGAGAAATCCGAGAAACGCCTCAAGCGCGGTGGGGGAGGGATCGTTCTCCCCCTCGACTTCGACGGCGCCGAGGCGGAGCTCCAGTCCTCGCCGCCGTGCGGCGATCCCGAGCGCTTCTTCGACGCCGAATGGGTCCGGACGCTGTTCGGCCTTGCGATCGAGGCGCTGCGCGCCGAATGCGCCTCGCGCGGCAAGGAGGCTCACTTCCGGTTGTTCGCGCGCCATGATCTCGCCGACTCCGGGAGCGGACGGCCGACGTACGCCGCCCTGGCGGCGGAGTTCGGGCTGAAGACGACCGACGTCACCAACTATCTGGCGTTCGCGCGCGGCGAGTTCCGCCGCCTCCTGCTCGCGACGCTGCGCGATCTGACCGCGGGGGATGAAGAGTACCGCCGCGAGGCGCGCCTGCTCCTGGGCGCCGAGCCTGAGGATCCGTCGTGAGCGGGGGACCGATGCTGGACGACGAGGTCGTGAGGCATCTGAAAGGGGTCGTCGATCTCCCCGATCTGTCGGGGACCCGGTACCGGCTTCTGCGCCGGCTCGGCCAGGGGGGGATGGGGACCGTCTACCTCGCTGAGGACGAGGATCTGGGACGGGAGGTGGCGCTCAAGGTCCTGTTTCTCCTGGACGCCGCGGGAGAGGCCGCAAGGCACCTCCTGGCCGAGGCGCGCCTGCTGGCGCGGCTCGAGCATCCGAACATCGTGCCGATCCACGACGTCGGGACGCTGCCCGACGGGCGCGTGTTCTACGTGATGACCTACGTGCGCGGCAAGAGGCTGGATGCCTGGTGGGCCGGGACGCCATCCCGTCCGGTCCATCTCAGGCTGTTCCAGAAAATCTGCGACGCGGTCGAATTCGCCAACGCCCGCGGTATCGTGCACCGCGACCTGAAGCCCGAGAACGTCATGGTGGGGCCGTTCGGCGAGGCCCTGGTCATGGACTGGGGGGTGGCGAAGGTCCGCGACGCGTCCGAGGCGGGAGGGGCCGTCGTCGGCACGCCGGCCTACATGGCTCCCGAGCAGGCGCGCGGCGACGTGCAGCGGATCGATGCGCGCACCGACGTGTACGCACTCGGCGCCATCCTTTATTACTTGTTATCCGGCCGCCCCCCCTACGACGCGTCCACGGGGGCCTCGGTCCTCGAGGTCATCTCCCGGAGGCCGCCGCGGCCTCTGCGCGAAGTCGATCCGGCGATCCCGAGGCCTCTCCAGGCGATCTGTTCCCGGGCCATGGCGCGCGAGCCGCGGGAGCGCTACGCGACGGCGCGCGAGATCTCCGAAGACATCGACCGCTTCCTCGATCGCCTTCCGGTGCGCGCGCACCGCGAGACGCCCCTGGAGCGCGCCTCGCGTTTCGTGGACCGCAACCGCGTCCTGGTCTACCTGGTGGCGGCCTATCTCGTGATGCGCGCGATCGTGGTCATGGTCACGGCCCGCTAGGGCTCAGGAATCTCCATCGTCCCCTCGCTCACCAGGACCGAGGCGCCGCCGACGCGGATCTCGCGGATCCCCCCCTCCTTCTTGTCCACCTCGATCTCGAGGAGACTGGGGCGCCCCATCTCGAATCCCTGTTCGACGACGAAGCGCAGGGTGCCGTCGCGCCGCCGGTCGCGCACGCCGAGATATCCCCCCAGCGCGGTCGCGGCGCTGCCGGTGGCGGGATCCTCCACAACACCGACGGCAGGGCCGAACATGCGGGCGCGCAGGTCGTGCCCCGGATGCTCGGCCTCGGACGCGAACACGAAGACGTGAGGCGACCAGTACGTCGCCAGCACCTTCTCCCACACCTCGATGCGCACGCGGGCGCGCCGCACGGCGTCGCGGTTTTTCAACGGGACGAGGAGGTAGGGGAGCCCGCAGGAGACTCCCTGCGGTCCCTGCGGCTCGTCCAGGAGATCGCCGGGGTCGAGACCGAGCATGGCGGCCAGGTCGGCGCGCGGCGGAGGCGGGGGGCCGACCTCCGGAGGGCGCGGCGCCACCAGCTGGGCGAAATCCGGGCGGCCGCCGCGGACGCGGATGCGCACCGGCACCGGCCCCGCCCCCTCCTCGAAGATGATGCGCGTCCACTCCCCGTCGAGAGGAATGTCGCCGATCGAAGCGAGGACGAACGCGGTTCCTATCGTCGGGTGCCCCGCGAACGGGATCTCCTCCGAGGGCGTGAAGATGCGCAGGCGCCGCGAGTGCTCCGGCGAACCTGCCGGAAGGACGAAAACCGTCTCCGAGAAATTGAACTCGCGCGCCACCCGCTGCATCTGCTCCGGTGCTATCCCCCACCCGTCGGGAAAGACGGCGAGCTGGTTTCCGCCGAACATTCGGTCGGTGAAGACGTCGGCGGTCAGGAAACGATGGCGCATGGTGTCACCGGAGCCCAGAGACTAGCGCCCCGGAAGCGCCGACGTCAAGGAGCGCCGGCGCAAGGCGGGATTCGCAAGATTTCGTCAAACGGTCCGCCCGGGACGTGTAAGAGTAGGATGAAAGGAGGGCTCTGGATGTCAAAGACCCTGCTCGGACTCGTCCTCGGGGCGGCGCTCGGTCTTGTCGATGGCCTCAGCGCGTTCATGTATCCCGGTGTCCGCTCGATGATGGTGTCGATCATCTTCGGCTCGACGGTCAAGGGGCTGCTCACCGGCTTCGCGACCGGCTACTTCCAGTCGAAGCTGCGCTCCCTTCCGCTCGGCATCCTGTTCGGCCTGGCCGTCGGCTTCGCCCTCAGCTTCGCGGTCGCCGCCACGGCCCCCGATCCCGAGGGGCGGTACTACTACGCGGAGATCATTCTGCCGGGCAGCGTGCTCGGCGCCGTCGTCGGCTACGCAACCTACAGATTCGGGGGCGCGCCGCGGCCCCGCGAGACCGCATGAGATCCTTCCACGGTTAAAGGAGAAGACGTCATGATGGAGATGCCGAAGCCTCTGGACGAGCACCGCAAACTGAAGGCCTTCGCCGGCACCTGGAGCGGCGAGGAGAAGCTCTACCCCTCCCCCTGGGACGCCAAGGGCGGCAGCGCCGCCAGCCGCTTCCAGACGCGCGTCGACCTGGACGGCTTCTTCGTGATCGCCGATTACGTGCAGGAGCGCGGCGGACAGGCGAGCTACCGCGGGCACGGAGTGTTCGGGTACGACCCGCGGCAGAAGTGCTACACCATGCACTGGTTCGACTCGATGGGGTCCGGAACGCCGGCTCCCGTGGCCGGCAGGTGGGAGGGGAGCCGGCTGACGTTCGAGGGGAGCAACCCGATGGGCCACAGCCGCTACATCTATCAGTTCGAAGGGGAGAACCGCATCGGGTTTCGCATCGAGAACTCCCAGGACGGCAAGAGCTGGTCCCCCTTCCTCGAAGGGACATTCACGCGCACGTAGGGAGGGCGTCTAGCGCCGCGGCGCCGGCGAGGTCTTGGCCCGCGGCGAAGGGCGGGCCGCCTCGCCCGGCATGTTGGCCAGGCCCGACTCGCAGTAGACCTGCACCTGCTGGAACAGCTGGCGGCAGTAAACGTCGCCGAGCTTCGCCTCGGCGCACCGTTTCGCCTGCCAGGCGGCGCTCTTCATGATGTCCTTCAGCTTGGGCACCTGGTTGCAGAATCCGGCGGTCGGCTCGCTCGCCGA
>DATFVU010000330.1:0-2413 GCA_035260145.1 Candidatus Polarisedimenticolia bacterium
CAACGTGCACAACGTCTACCGCGGCAGCGCCACCGGCCCCGCCTCGTTCGCCACCGGGGCCGCCTGCCTGCCGCCGCCCGAGGTGACCCTCCCGACCTTCACCGACTCCGCCTCGCCCCCGACCGGGACCCTCTTTTACTACCTGCTGACCGGCACCAATCGCTGCGGCGAGGGGAGCCCCGGCACCGCCTCCTCCGGGCAGCCGCGTATCCTGACCGCTCCCTGCGCTCACCCGAGCCCGCTCCCCGACTACGACGTCGACGGTGTCGACGACATCGACGACGATTGCCCGAGACTGGCCAATCCGACCCAGGCCGACCGCGACCACGACGGCCGCGGCGACCTCTGCGACAACTGTCCCGACGCTCCCAACCCCGGCCAGGAGGACTCCGACGGAAACGGCGTCGGCAACGCCTGCGGGCCATGAACCTCGCCTGAATCGCGCGTCGTCGCACCGACCAGGCCGCCACCGGGCCGCGTCGCTTCCCGGTCGGCGGCGCCGCCACCTGTGATAAGTTATGCCGCATGCTCGACGTGGCCGGCATTCAGTCCGCTCTCAAGACCTTCGAGCTCGACGCGTGGCTCCTGTACGATTTTCATGGGATCAACCCGGTGGCGCGCCGCGTCATCGGGCTGGGCAGCGACCGGCTCGCGACGCGGCGCTGGTTCGGACTGATCCCGGCGACGGGTGAGCCGATCTGGCTGCACCACGCCATCGAAGCGCACCTGTTTGCCGAGCTGCCCGGCCGGCGTGTGCCCTTCGTGGCCTACAGAGAGCTGGTCGACCGGCTGCGCGAGATCCTGCGCGGAAGCAAGAGGGTGGCCATGGAGTACGCGCCCGCGGGGTCGATTCCCTACATTTCCCGGGTCGATGCCGGCACCATCGAGATGGTGCGGGCCGCGGGAGCGCAGGTGGTCACAAGCGCCGATCTGGTGCAGTTCTTCGAGGCCCGGTGGTCGCCGGAGGCGCTGCAGTCACACCTGCGCGCGGCGCGCGGACTCAAGGAGGTCCTGCAGGCCACCTTCGATCATGTGACGCGTGCGGTGAAGGCGAAAGAGTCGATCACGGAGCATTCGGTGCAGCGGTTCATGGGGTCGGAGTTCCGCCGCCGCAATCTGGTCTACGAGCCCCCCATCGTGGCGGTGAACGCGCACAGCGGAAATCCCCACTACGAGCCGTTGGCGAAGGGAAGCTCCCCTGTGAAGAAGGGGGACCTGCTGCTCCTCGACCTGTGGTGCCGCGAGGAGCCGGAGGGATCGATCTGGGCCGACATCACCTGGATGGCCTACCTCGGCAAGGAGGTGCCCGATCGCCATCGGGAGATATGGGACATCGTGGCCGGGGCGCGCGACGCGGCGGTCGCGTTCCTCAAGGACGGGGCATCCCTCGGCAAGAGAATCCGCGGCGCCGACGTGGATGAAGTGGCGCGGACCTACATCCGCGAGCGCGGCCACGGCGACCGCTTCATCCATCGAACCGGCCACAGCATCGGCCTCGAGGTGCACGGCAACGGCTGCAACATCGACAGCCTCGAGACGATCGACGAGCGCCAGCTCATTCCGCGGACGGGATTCTCGATCGAGCCCGGAATCTACCTGGACGATTTCGGCGTGCGCAGCGAGATCGACGTCTACATGGAGGAGCGCGGCGTGGAGGTGACCACGGCCGTGCAGGACCACATCATCCCGCTCCTGGCCTAGGATCGGGCTCCTCCCCGCTTCCCGACGATGGCCTGCGCCCCCTGAAACCGCGGAACCCGCGCTCCATCCGGACCATCATTCGCGAGAACTCCTCGAACGTCGGATAGTCCTTCACCATCTGCTCGATCAGCTCCTGCCCCCAGCGCGCATGCCGTCGATAGGCCAGCTCGAAAAGGATGTCGCCATCCGACATCCCGCGCCGTTCTCGCTTCAGCGCCGCGTATTCGCGCCGCAGCAGTCGGCTCTGCACGAGGCGGCTCTTGATGACGCGGCGGTAGGCCCCGAGGCCCAGAAGGGCGGCGGACGCGACCAGACAGACCGGGCGCGAGGCGCGCCAGAGAGCCAGAAGCCCCGCGGCCAGCAGGAGCCACTTGAGGAGGTCGAGGCTCGGATCGAAATAGGGATTCCGCGCCACCGTGGGGCGATCGAAGTAGCGCAGATCCTTGAAGTGCCGGGACAGGAGCATGGCGAACAGTCCCAGGAGCAAAAGCGCCACGCCAACGGCGAGCATCACGCGGGCAGGTTAGCACGGACCCCGGAGCCCTCGGAGACCAGTCGAGCGCAGGCGTGCCCCGAGAGAACCGCCCCCTCAATCGTCGCCGGCAGTCCGGTGGCGGTCCAGTCGCCGGCCAGGTGAAATCCCTCGATCGGCGAGCGCCATGCCGGCCTCAGATGGAGCGATCCGCGCAGGGGCGAGATGGCCGCCCGCTTC
>DATFVU010000331.1:0-12404 GCA_035260145.1 Candidatus Polarisedimenticolia bacterium
CTGGTGCAGGCCCGCTCCGAGCGCCATCCGCGCGACGGGACCACGGCGATGCGGTTGAAGCTGACGCTCGAGGCTTGGACCTGGCCGCAGGTGCTGGCGGAGCGACTGCATCCCCATCGAGTGCGCGCGGATGAGAAGGCCATGACGTTCTACCGCAGGGAGCTGGTCACTCCCGGTCTGGCGAACGAACGCCGGCACACCCTGTTACGCGCTTTCTGAGCACCTCGGGATCGACAGCGGGGGATGCGCTTCTTCCACACTCTCCGCGCCACTATGACTTCATCAGGGCGCCGAGGACCAGAAGCCCCCAGATCGAGCAGCAGACGTCGTAGTCGTACAGCTTCGATGCCTCGCAGATCTCCTCGAGCGAGGTCGGGACGTCGCACATGCGCAGGATCTCCGTTTCCTCCGGCGACAGCGGGAGATGTTGCGTGACCCTGATCATGTCCCGCGTGGCGCGGTATTCCGTGTTGAGGCCGCCGACCTCCTCGTAGACGCGGGCCCAGGAGCCGATCCGCTTGATCCCCTCGAGGACCATGACGTCCCCGGGCACGCCGATGACGATGGTCTCGGCGCTCGGGGCCTTGCTCTCGAAGGTGTAATGGCCGCGCGTCCACTGGAAGATCGAGCAGACGATCTCGCGCACCTGGACGCGGATCCACTTCTCGACGTCCTCCGGGGTCAGCATCTTGAACCGGACCATCACCTCACCCAGCCGATCCTTGGTGACGATCATCACCTCGAGGGCGCGCATCAGGCTCTTGAGAGAGATGGCGCCCGACTTGAGGAGAAACTGCGAGAACCTGTCGTCGCGCATGTTGGAGGAGGCGAACAGGACGTGCCCCTCGCCGAACTGGACCGTCTTCTTGAGGTCCCCGTCCATGACGCTCAGGAAGCCCGTGGCGCGCGCCTCGGACATCTCGTGGAACAGCAACGGGACGGTGGTCGATCGGATCTCCCCCTCACGAGTGATGCGTCCGGGCTGGCCGGGTGCTGCGGCGGCGCGTCCCTGGGGCATCGGATTGGAGGCGCGCGCGCGATTCGAGGCGCTCTTCATGATTTGAAAATGTAGGGTCCGATCAGGGTCGAGTCAAATCAATCGATCGCCTTCAGCATACGGCCCGCGGCCGCCGCCGCGGACGGGCCGTCGCCGCTGTCGAGCGTGCCGCCCGGCTGGCCGGCGGCCTGCTGGAAGGCGTCGCGCGCCGCCTGCGGGTTGCCCCGGCGCAGGGCGTTCAGGGCGCGGTAGTACAGAACGGTCCCCTGGGACACGCCGACCACCGCCGGCAGCGAGGCCCTGGAGAACCCTTCGGCGTCGGCCTTGTCGAAGGCCCGGAAGTGCATATAGGCCACGCCGAGATTCAGAAGCGCGGCCCCCTTCTCGATGTCGTCCGCCGCCGCGCGCGAGCGCAGGCGGAACTCGGCCAGCGCCCGATTGTAGAGAAGGGCGGGGTCGCTGAGCGGAACGACCATCGGCCCGTCGTCGGGGACCACGCGCACCGTGCGGGATCCCGTGGTCCCCTCCACGGCCAGGACGAGCGTCGGTTTCACTCCTCCCGGGCGCGCCATCTCGGCGGCGATCGCCTGGTTGACGTCGCGCACCAGGGGCGTCTTGCGATTGCCGATCGCCTTGATCCGGTCCCCCTTGCGCAGCCCCGCCTTGGCGGCCGGGCCGCCCGGAAGGACGCGGACCACGAGAGGACCGTCCGGCTCGCCCCCGGCGTCGAGCAGCGTATCCACCAGCCCCATCCCCCACCACGGCCCGCTCAGGACCGGTGCTATGTCGAGCCGCTTCACGAAATCGCGCGCGCCCTCGGGCTTGTCCGTGCGCAGCGTCGCGACGTCGGGCGACTGGTGCAGAACGGAGTAGAGAGCCAGGGTCCAGGTCTTGTCGGACTCGCCTCCCTGGATCAGTCCCGCCAGGACCAGATCGGCCCGCGCCTTCGAGGACGCCTCGTCCAGGATCGCCGGCGGCAGGACGGTCCCCGAGCGCACCTCGACGGGGGCGGTGATCATCCACTTGATCACCGAATCGCGCAGTCCTTGGAGGAGCGAGGGGGTGCGCACGACGTTCAGGGTCTTCAGGCCCTTGTTGAGCTCCTCCAGGAGCGGCTTGTCCTCTTCGCTCCAGACGGCGCGTCCCCATTCGTCCAGGCGGAACGTGCCGACGTAGACCAGGGTCGGGCGCAGTCGGACGTCCAGGGTGTTGACCTCCCCCGCCGTCAGGCGGATGCGCTCGGACCATGAGCCGGCGTCCTGCTTGACCACCATGAGGTCGCGCTCGCCGCCGCACAGACCCGGCAGGGAGAACGGCGTGCTCCCCTTGCGGTCGCCGTCCACGTACACGTCGGCCCCCGAGGGGGTCGAGGTCAGGCGCAGCTCGGTCTTGGCGTCCTGCAGGATCACGGGCTGGAACCTGAGGGGCGCGTTCTGCTCCGTGTCGAGCGTGACCTTCACCGTGAGGGTGCGGCTGGTGTAGCAGTCCTTGTCGAAACTGACCTTGTGATCGCCCGCCGTCACCATCGGCAGCAGCAGGGGCGCGGAGGCGATCTTCGGGTCGGCCCCCGCCTGCCGGGCCTGCTCCTCCGACTCCGCCGTCGGAGGGCCGGCGCTGGTGCCGGCCGGCTGTCCGTCGATCGACACGACGACACCGGCGGGAACGGTGACGAACTGCAGCGTGCGCCGGTTCGGCCGCAGACGGAGCGACTTGCGGGTCTCGGTGCCGGCCACGATCGCGAGCATCTCCTCGTACGACTCGTAGCCGTCCGCCTCGATGCGCAGCGTCCGGCTGCCCGAGAGGATCGGCACCTTGCCGCCTTCCTGCGGCTCGGTCGGCTCGCCGTCCACCAGAACGCGCACGCGCGCCGGGTCGACCTGCAGGACGAGGATGCCGGCGATCTTGGCGCGCACCTTGTCGAACAGGTCGACGACCTTGGGTGACAGCGTCTGGCGGTCGATCGGGTAGGCCGGGTTGAGCTTCACGAGCGCCGAGAAATCGGCCTCGGCCCCGCGGGCGAATCCGAGGTTGAACTGCGCGCGCCCGCGCATGTCGTAGGCGGCGCACAACAGGCGCACCTCCTCGGCGCTCAGGCTCGAGGGCTTCTTGTCCTTGCGCGGCTCGATGATCGTCGACAACTCGCGCGAGGCGCCCGCGAAGTCGAGATTGTCGATGCGCTCGCGCGCCCGGTTGAAGGCGGCGCGCATCGACTTGAGATCGGCCGTGAGGTCCTCCTCCTGCTGAGCGCTCGCCGTGAAGAAGGAGACGGTGAGGCACAGCATCCCCAGGCCGAGGCCGCACAGCACCAGGACCGCCGCCGGGCGCTTCACTGGAACCTCACGATGGTCGTGCTCTTGCGCCCCGACACGTACACGCGGCCGACCGCGTCCACGGCCACGGCCGAGGGCTCGCCGATGCGCTCGAGGGCGTCCTTCGGCGGCCGGATCACCGCGATGCGCTCGCCCGCGGGCGAGGCGACGTAGACGAAGCCGCTGCGCCCCTCCAGGAGGTACAGGTCGCCCAGTCCGTCCGCCGCCAGGGAGACCGGCTCGTTCGCGCCGAGCGTCGACAGGTTGATCTCGCGCGTCACTTTCCCCTGCGTCAGCTCCACGACCTTCTTCATGCGGGGCTCCAGGACGTACACGCCGCCGTCCTCGCTCCTCGCCACATCGACGAAGCGGGCGTCCTTCCCCTGGGGCCTCAGGTTTCCGACCAGGCGGCGCGAGCGGTCGTAGATCAGCAGGACGTTGTCGCGCGGATCGAGCACGTAGACCCGCCCCGAGGGATCGACGGCAACGGCCCCGAACTCCCGCGGCGGCCGGCCGTCCCAGCTCTTCAGATCGGTCCCGCTCCAGTTCTTCGCGTTCAGGGAGATCTGCCCGCCCCCGGAGATGAACACCGCCAGGCCGTCGCCGACCGCGACGTACTCGGGCGAGGGGTGGGCGATGCGCTCCTGGACCTTCCCTCGCGTGTCGAGGCGGAACACCCCCGGGGTCCTCGGGCTGGCGAGAACCACCAGCCCCTGCGCGTCGATGGCGATGTCGCCGGCGCCGCGGAACGATTCCTCCGGCTTGCCGCCGGCCGTCGTCGCCGCGCGCACCGTGGGGGGCGCGCCGTAAGACGCGTCCAATCTGTAGATCTCGGGATCGGGCGGCGGCCCCGGCGCATCGCCGCCGATTCTCTTGGCGGTCACCGAGCCGCCCACCTTACCCGCCTCCCGCATCAGGGCCGGCTGCAGGCGCAGACGGTGCAGCAGGGTGATGCGCTCGAGCGCCTTGGGCGCGAAGCGCGAATCGGCGTAGCGGGTGCGCACCCGCTCGAGGGCGATCATCGCCTCCGCCGGGTCGTCCAGATGCGACAGGGCGACGCCGAACCGGTACAGCGCCTCCGCCGCCAGGGGGCTCGTCGGGCTCTCGTCCATCAGGCGCGAGAAGAAATCGGCCGCCATCGCCGGACGCGCCCGCAGCGTCTCGCACATCCCCGATCCGAAGTAGGCGTCGTCGGCGGCGTCGCTGTCGGGGTAGACCTGCGCCGCCGTCGCGAAGCGCCCGCACGCCTCCTCCAGGTCCGCCTTGGGGTTGGCCGGCTCGAGGGACACGTAGCCGAGCTTGACCAGCGCACGCGGCGCCTCGTGCGAGGAGCGGTATTTCTGCGCCAGGGACTGCAGAAGCTCGGAGGCCTCCTTGATCGCCGCCGGCGAGGCCGAGCCGATCTGGTCCCAGCTGCTGACCGGATAGATCAGCTCCGCCGTCTTCAGCAGCGCCTGCGGAGCGAACGGGCTGTCGGGGAAGTCCTGCGTCAGTTTTCTCAGGACGCGGATCCCCTCGTCCCGTTTCCCCTGGCGCAGGGCGTCGATTCCCTGGGCGTAGGTGCGGGCGTCGAGCGGCCTATCGTCGGCCGACTCGGCGGCGGTCCCGGGCGCAGGACCCGGGGAGACCAGGAGCGCCAGGAGCAGGGCCGCGGGGATTCCGGCCGCGAGGGTCCGTTTCAAAATTTCACCGTTACCAGGGCGTTCTTGCCGCCCGATACCGCCACAGCCACCTCCTGCTCCGCGCCGTTGGGGACGAAGATGACTTTGACTCGGTGACCGCCGGAGGCGATCGGAAGCTCGAGGACCGGCGTCACGTCGACGTAGACGCCGTCCACGAACACCTTGCAATTGCTCGGCTGCGCCTGCACCGTCAGGGTGCCGAGCGCCGGAAACGTGATGACCGGCGAGATCTCCTTGTCCCCCTCCACCGACACCTGGGCCGTCTCCTTGACGAACACCTTGTCGCTGCGAAACGTCAGGGCGTACTTCCCCTCGGGAAGGGTCAGGAGCTCCCCCGCCTTGCCGATTTTCTTGTCCCCCGCGTAGATGTCGAGGTCGTATTCAGGAGGCTTCCTGATGCGCAGATGCCCGGCCGGCACCTCCTCGAGCCGGACCTTCTTGAGCGACTCCAGCATGACGTCGAATCGATCTTCGGGCGCGTACGTGGCCTTCCACGCACGATACCCCTCGCGGGTGAGCTCCAGCGTCCTTTCCTCGCAGCCGTCCAGCGCCAGGACGGCCGGGGTCTGCTTGCCGGTGTCGTGGCCGTTCAGCCGGATGCGTGCGCCCGGCGGCTCGGAGGCGATCATGACCTCCTCCTGGCGCGGCTTCAGCTCCATGACCAGATTCCCCTTGAACGAGGCGAGATCCGCCGCGGTCATCTCCGCCACCGCCCGGCGGCAGCCCGCCTCGGCCACGATGTCGTGGGGCTTCGGGTCGGAGAGCGACAGCACCACGCGCGGCACGGCCAGAGGTGTCGAGTCGAGCCTGATCGCGCCGCCGTGCGGGATGGTCGAGACCTCGACCGACACCATGCCGGCTCCTCCGGGGGCGGCGAGCGCCGGCGCGCCTCCGGCGACCGACGCGGACTCGACGCCGGGACCGTCCACAGCAGCGCGCTCGTTTCGGTTCACCAGTCTCGGGAAGACGACGACGGCCAGAACGGCGATGACCGCGACGGCGGCGATCTTCAGGGAGTGGCGCGCCGCGAACCCGGGCTCGCTCGAAGGGAGCGCCTCGGCGGCGGGAGCCCGGCGCCCGCGCGCGGCCTCGCCGCGCCGGCCCGGCGCCCCGCGCCCGGTGCGCGCGACGGTGACGGCGGTCGGCGTTCTCGAGGCGCCCGTCGCGCGGGCCGTGGCGGGAAACGGGCGCGACAGTGTCTCGGGAGGCAGGCCCGCGAAGGCCTTGGCGAGATCGGCGGCCAGATCGCTCCCCAGCTGATAGCGCCGATCCGGCTCCTTGTCGAGGGCCCGCTCGAGGATCGCGTTGATCTCCGGCGGCAGCGCGGGATTGTGCGCGGCGGGCGGGCGCGGATCCTCGTACAGCACGCGGTAGATGATCGTCGAGATCGAATCCCCCTCGAAGGGGCGCACGCCGGTCAGGAGCTCGTACAGCACGACGCCGAGAGAGAACAGGTCGCTGCGGCCGTCCAGGTCCTGCCCCTGAATCTGCTCCGGCGACATGTAGCTCGGAGTTCCGAGCAGAACTCCGGCCTGCGTGAGATTCGCCGAGGGGTTCTTGGCGAGGCCGAAATCGGTGACCTTCAAGACACCGTTCTTCAGCATCATCAGATTGGCGGGCTTGATGTCGCGGTGAATGATGCTCTGCTGATGCGCGTAGTCGAGGGCGGCGGCGGCCTGCTCGATCACCTCGAGGACGCGCCGCGGCGACAGGAGGGATCCCGGCTTGGTGAACTTGTCGAGGCTGTCCCCTTCGATGTACTCCATGGCGATGAAGGACACGCCTCCCTCCTCGCCGACATCGAAGATGGTGACGATGTTCGGGTGCAGGATCTTGCCGGCCGCCTGCGCCTCGCGCAGAAAGCGCTGGCTGGTCTCCCGCGCCTCCTCTTCGGAGGTTCCGGGAGGCAGGACGATCGTCTTGATCGCGACGTTCCGCTGGATCTTCGGGTCGCTGGCCAGAAACACCTGGCCCATCGCTCCCCTGCCGATCTGGCGGATGATCTCAAAGCGGCCCAGCTTTTTGAGACTCATCGACCGCTCGCCCCGATTGGGGTCAGTGGACCCGCCGCCGGGTCGGCGGACGGGGCCTGAATAACCCGTAAGTGGCCACCAGTGCGTATTTTAGTGTCGCGTCGGAGGGCTGTCAAACCGGCCAAATTTCCGGATCGCGCGGTGTATCTTCTTTTTTTCCTGTCACTTGCCGGAATCTCCCCTCGGCCGGACCGGCCCTTTGAGCGTATATTGTCCGGGTCCACGATGGAGGTGTCCATGTTCCGGCGTCTTCGCTTCCTGATCCCCGCCGTCTCTCTGCTCATTCTGACCCCCATGGGGGCCCCGAACGCCGCGCCGCAGCGCAAGGACCCCTCCCCGCCCCCGTCGGCCGCGCCGGCGGCCGTGCCCGTCCACATCTCGGGGATCCAGATGGTTGGACCCGAGCAGGTCCTCCTGCTGCTCGCCGACGACAAGGAGGAGAAGGTCGTTCCGATCTCGGTGGGCCGCGACCAGGGGATCGCCATCTACCTGGGGAAGACGAAGACGGACACGCCGCGGCCGATGACGCACGACCTGGTGGCGAACATCCTCTCCGTCCTGGGGGCGGTGATCGAGAAGATCACGGTGACCGAGCTGAAGGGGGACGTCTACTTCGCGGAGATCAGTCTACGGGCGGCGGGCACGGTCCATCCGATCGACGCGCGCCCCTCCGACGCCATCGCGCTGGCGGTGCGGACCAACGCCCCGATCTTCGCGGCCGGCGCGCTCATGAAGACGCTCGACTCCACGGGGGATCCGGAGTCGACGATCCACGCCGATCGCCGCTTCGGGCTGACGGTCCAGGACCTCGATCCGGATCTTGCGGAGTCGCTCGGCGCGGACGGGATCCGCGGGCTCCTGGTCGCTAGCGTCACGCACGGAGGCGCGGCCGAGCGCACCGGCGTCAAGCGGGGCGATATCTTGAAATCGATCGACGGGCGCCCGGTGACGACCCTGGCGGCCTACCGTCAGGCGTCCGAATCGGAGATGAAGTCGCTCACCGTCTGGCGCGAAGGCCGGGAGACAACCCTCAAGACCCGCTGAAGAGCCGCAGCGCCTCGGCGGGAAAGCGGCGCTCCTTCGCCGCCCGCGCCAGGCGATCGACGTCGTACGGAAAGCGCCGGTACCGCACCTCGACGTTCCCGTTCACCGTGATCACGACGTAGCCGGTCTGGCCGGGCGCGTCGTCGGCGTAGCCGACGCTGCCAGCGTTGATGAAGTGGCGCCCGTCCACGATGCGGTGGAACGGCCGGTGGGTGTGGCCGAAGATGATGATATCCGCGTCCGCCGCGTCCCCCATCTCGCGGAAGTAATCCTCGTCGCGATCCTCCCACAGACAGGTGGACGAATCGATCGGGTTGGCGTGCACCACGACGGTGCGCCGGGCGCCCGCCTCCATCCGCTGCTCGAACGGCAGATCGGCGAGGTTGTCGCGCGTGAGCCGCCCGGTATGCTCCAGGGTCCAGGCGTACGCCATCTCCTCCAGGCGGCGCTTCGAGCCTTCGCTGCCATGGTTTCCGAAGTCCTCCAACTGCGCCGACACGCACTCGTCCAGGTTGCCCCGCACGCCCGGGATCTTCTCCGACTTGACGAGGTCGACCGTCTCTCCGGGGAACGGGGCGAACCCGACCAGATCGCCGGTGTGGCAGAGCATGTCGTACCCCTCGGCCCGGCACTCGCGGAGCGCGACCTCGAGGGCGGGAAGATTACCGTGCACGTCACCCAGCGCGATCATTTTCATAGTGGTGCGTAGCTTGTCGTTCCGCCGGAGTCCTGTCAAGGGGAAAGGCCCCGAAATGCCCCTGAGCCATCTCTCGTTTCTCGTTGGCAGGCTGCGGACTCCCGCACGTTGAGACGCCACTGCGCGCACCTATGTGCGGCGCCGCCCCTGCGTTCGGCGGGCCGTCCGAGACCGCGCGCCGGGGCCCCGCCGCGCGCATTTCAGCGCGGTGGGCGGCGCGTGGCGAGGCGAGGGGAGCATCGCGCAGCGATGCGGACCCGTGCCCGGCGGGCGCAGAGGGCGGCGCCGCACACTCGGGAGTGTCAGGCAGCCTTGTCGCGAGCGATGCGCGGACTGAAGGACAGGAGGGGAAGCTTCTCTTCCGTGGCGCTTCGTGGATCGCGGAACGGAATGTGACCGCGGTCGCGGTCCTCGGCGTCGTAGAGCCCGGCGGCGACGTCGTTGAGCCGCCTGGCCAGCCTGGCGCCGGTCTTCTTCGCCTGCGACGGCGTGCCGCGCAGGACGACGGAGATTCCGACCGTGTCGTGCACCTCGACCGGGCCGGCGTCGTTCTGGTCTTTGAGAAACTGCTCGGCGGCCCCGCGGAACAGGTTGCGGGCTTCGCTGAACTTGAACTCTCCGTACTTCTTGCGGAACACGTCCAGGGCGCGCGGATCCCACTCCAGGTGGACGATCTGTCCGGCCTCGCCGCGGGCGATTCTCAGGCGCAGCTCCTCCGCAACCCCGGAGGGGTCCGCGCCCGGTTTGTGTCTTCCCTTCATGAGGCGATCGATCGTCTTCACCAGCTCCTTGGTGCTGAACGGCTTGGTGATGTACTCCTCGGCGCCGCAGTCCTTCCCCCAGTAGACGTCCTGCTGCGCGCTCTTGGCGGTGAGCATGATCACCGGCAATTCGAGCGTCGCCGGGTCCGTCTTGATCCGCCGGCAGACCTGGAAGCCGTTCACCTTCGGCATCATCACGTCCATGATCACGACGTCCGGATTCTCCCGTCCCACCAGGGCCAGGGCCTGCTCGCCGTCCTCGGCGAGGACGACCGTGTAGCCGTCGCTCTCCAGGCTGACCTTCAGGATCTCCCGGATGTTCGGAGAATCGTCGGCGACCATGATCTTTCCGGGCATTCCGTTCCTCCGTCAGGCCGTCGCCCGGCTCCGGCCGGCGGACTCCTGCGCGGCCTTGGCGCGCGCCGTGGCGTCATCGATCAGCGACAGCATCATCTGCATCCCCTTGCCGAGCATTCCCAGAAGCCTGATCTGCTCGGGGGTCAGCTGCCCCAGCCGCCCCGACTCCAGGAGCTCGACGGCGCCGCTCATGGAGGCGAGCGGCGTGCGCAGATCGTGCGACAGCTCGCGGATCGAGTCCCCCTCGCGCGGGCCGAGCCCGAACGCGTCGGTGATCTCCAGGATCAGCGCCGCGGTCCGCCCGCGGCCGGACTCCAGGGGGCCTGCCGACACCGAATAGAAGCGTCGTTTGTCCAGCTCGACTCCGACCACGCGACGCGTGGGGCCGCTCAGCCTCCGCGCCTCGTCGATGGCCGCGGCGATCCCTTCGAGCAACTGGTCGGGAAGGTCGTCTCCCGGCGGGATGCGGGAAGGGACCGGCGCGTTCGCAACCTTCTCCCAGCCGCTGGCGCGCACGACGGATCCTGAATCGTCCACCACGACGACCGCCGCCCCCACGCTCTCCATCTCGATGGCGCCGGCGCCGCCGGCGCCGCCGTCCCCGGCGGCAGGCCCCGGCCCGCGGTCCCGCCCGGCGGCAGCGGCCCTGCGTGGCGACGACTTCCTGTCCATGCGCGCTGTACCTCCACCGGGCCGGTTTCGACACGTCACCCGTCTTCTGACCCAATATATGGAGCCTTCGTGACATCGCAAGGATCGGGGTTCCGCCAAGGTTTTGACGGAGGGCGCGCGAGGCAGGGACGAAGAGATTAGATCTCGCCGTTCAGGACGCGTCGCAGACTGGCGGAGTCGATGTTGCCGCCCGAGAAGACGATGCCGACCGTCTTGCCGGCGAGCGTGTCGCGCAGTTTCAGGAGACCGGCCAGCCCCGCCGCACCGGCCCCCTCCACCAGGTTATGCGTGGCGCGCAGGGCCAGACGCAGCGCCTCGGCGATCTCCGCTTCCGATACGGTCACGAACCCCGCGAGGCCCTGCCGCAGGGCCGGGAAGGTCAGGTCGTAGACGTTGCGCGTCGCCAGACCATCGGCGAAGGTGTCGGCCGAATCCTTCGCGATCGGGCGCCCGGCGTGCCACGAGTCGTGGATGGCGGAGGCCCCCTCGGCCTGCACGCCATAGACCCGGAGCCCGGGGCGCAGCTCGCGCGCCACGGTCAGGGCGCCGACCGCCTGCGATCCGCCGCCGACCCCGATCACCAGGGCCTCGATGCCCGGATTGTCCTCGAGGATCTCGAGCGTGAGCGTGGCCGCCCCGGCGATCACCAGCGGATCGTTGGTCGAGTGGGCCAGGAGGAGGCCGCGCTCGCGCACCAGCCGCTCGGCGACGCGCACGACCTCGTCGTAATCGCGCCCCTCCTCGAGAAGCTCGACCCCGAAACCGCGCATCGCCTCGTTCTTTTCGGGGTTGTTTCCGCGCGGCACGCAGATCGTCACCCTCGCCCCGAGCAGGCTCCCGGCCCACGCCAGGCCGAGCCCGTGATTTCCCCGCGTGGCGGCCACGACACCCTTGCGCCTCGCCTCCTCGCCGAGAGCGCTGATGAGTGCCAGGCCGTTGCGCGCCTTGAACGAGTTGGTCGGATTGTGATTCTCGTGCTTGACGAACACGCGGATGCCGTGTCCCACCGCGGCGTCGAGCGGCTGGTAGGAGCGCAAAGGCGTCGGGGCGATGTGCGGGCGGATGCGATCGCGCGCCTGCAGGACGTCCCGGAATGTGATCGGCCAGCCGGATCGCTCGGCCGACGCGGGTCCCGTCATTTAGATCTCCGCCGCCATCAGGGTCCTGGGCTTCGTCCGGAGACGTCGCATGCTCTGGAGAACCTCCAGGACCAGCGCGTCGTCGGCTCCGACCACGTAGTCCCCTTTCTGGCTCGCCATCGCGCCGATGCGGGTCGGCAGGGCGTAGAGAATCCGGCCCAGCCGGTTCTTCTTGTCATGACGCGCCAGAGCTAGGATGGAGGACGGCGCGAACGCGGGGGGCACCGCGGTGGGCAGCCCGGTGCGCTCGCACAGAGCCGTGATCCGCTCGACCGCCTCGAGGGACAGGATGCCAAGCCGCGCCGCGACGCGCGCCTCGGCCACCATGCCGATGGAGACGGCCTCGCCGTGCGCCAGCCGGAAGCCGGACAGCGTCTCGAGGGCGTGTCCGATGGTGTGACCGTAGTTCAGGATCTTGCGCCGACTCGACTCCTTCGGATCCTCGACGACGACTCTCGCCTTGATGCGGCAGCAGGCCTCGATGACGCGCGACATCAGATCCGGCTCGCGCTTCTGGATGCGCTCCAGGTGGGTCTCGCACGACGCGAACAGGGCGCGGTCGGCGACCACACCGCATTTGATCACCTCGGCGAGGCCCGAGACGTAGTGGCGGTCCGGGAGGCTCTTGAGGTGGTCCACGTCGATGAACACGGCGGACGGCTGGTGGAAGGCGCCGATCAGGTTCTTGCCGGCGGGGTGGTTGATCCCGGTCT
>DATFVU010000332.1:0-4070 GCA_035260145.1 Candidatus Polarisedimenticolia bacterium
TTCGGTTAGCGCCTCTCGGGAAGGAAGAACGAGAGGAATCGCTCCGTGGCCGCGAACGAGGCGCGCGCGGCGCGGCCGAGGGGTCCGATCCGGCCGTCGGATCCGAGGGACTTCGGAGCCAGCGGACGAACGAGGCGCGCCATGGCGAAGCTGGCGCGGTAGAAAAGAGACAGGACGTCGTTTTCGATCGCCACCACGCGCTCGGCTCCCTTCTTCAGGCCGGGCACCTCGACCGCGACCACCCGGCCGATGACGGCGGAGGGGTCGACACGCTCGCGCAGGCGATTGTAATCACCGCGGAACACCAGGCGCAGAGAATCGCCCGCCCGCTCCTTCCAGACCAGCCGGTGGATCGTCAGGTAGCGTTCGCCCCGGAACACCGCGATGTCGCCGACCCGGAGGTCCTCTCCCCGGGCGGGGCGAAGGTAGACGCGCCAGCCGAACTGCAGGGTCGGGTGCATGCTGGTGCCGTTCACGGCGATGACCGCCGAGCCGGTCCGACCGAGCGCCTCGGCCAGAAGCTCGGCCGTGAGCGGATCGTCGCTGAGATTGAGCTTCATCGGAATCCCCGGCGTCGTCCGGGCCGCGCCCCGCGGTTCACTGGACGCGAAACGAGATCTCCTCTGTGGAGCGCCGCTCGCTCAGATTGTCCGTGACCTCCACCCGCAGCCGGTACGTGCCCGGGCGCCAGTCCTTCAGCGACAGAGTGTACCCCTGCATCTGGCCGCGCTGGCGGGTCAGGCGGATCGGCCGGCCGAGCGGCTCGAATTTCAAGCCGCCCGCTCCGTCGTCCTGGGCGACGAAGAACCGGTACTCGACGTCCAGATCGGGCCGCCCGTCGATGGGATCGTTGTCCGCGCCGTAGATCTGGTAGTAGAAGGCGAATTCGTCGCCGCCGCGGAACAGATCGTCGGATCGCGGCAGCACGCGCAGATTCCCGAGGACGAATGGAGTCGAGTAAGAAGTGCGGGTGGCGTCCAGGCGCTCCAGGCGGCTCGCGAGCGTGATGTGGCTCAGCGCGAAGCGCCGCTCGCGCAGGTCGGGGATCTCCAAGGCCTCCTTGAGCGAGAAGACCCGGTCCGAGTCGTGGTCGATCACGCCGTAGTAGGCGGTGTAGGACCCCGGCCGAATCGGCAGCCCGGTCTGGAACATGAGAAACCCCGCCGGGTCGCGTACCGGGGCGCCGTCGGGCCCGCGCAACCCGAACGGACCGGCGAGGTCGTAAGCGGGCAGGTCGGGCGAGGCGCCGACGAGGCGCGCCACCACCTCGTAGCGGCTGCGCCCGGCCGGTGGCGGGAGACCCGGCGCGCCGCCCGGGAGCGCGCCGGCGGCGCCACCGTGCTCCTGCCCTCCGGAGGAAGCGCCCGCCGGGATCCCCGTCTCCTTTCCCAGGAGATCGGGCTTCAGGCCCAGGGTGAGGACGGCGAACGTCTGGCCGTCGCCGGAGCGGAAGAAATCCCGATGCGTGCGGAACGGGCCGGTGTCGGAGGCGGCGCGCGCGCCGACGATCGAGTCGAGGATTTTCTTCTGCTCCGGCAGGCTCTTGATCTGCATCGACTGAATCTGGAAGGCGAGCCGCGCGGGGTTGTCGAAACCGGGCAGGATGGGGTCGTTCGAGATGCGGTACTCGCCGGTTGCGTCCTTCGTGAAGCGGATCGCCGGCAAGGTCTCGGCGCGCTGGCCCCCGGGCGGGCTCCTGTAGGTCCAGACCTCGGAGTTCGGGATCAAATCGCCGCGATCCTCGACCGTGAAATCGTCCGGAGGGCCAAGCAGCACGTAGATCTTGCCGCGGTCGGTCTTCCATCCCGGCTTGGTCGAGTCGGTGAACAGACGGTTCGCCTCGGCGACGCGCGCGTAGAACAGCGCGCGGTATTCGTTCTCGGGGGTCGAGCCGACCGGATCGCGGCTGGCCCAGAACCGCTGGATGAACGCCGCGCGATCCGGGTCGGTGGCCAGCTCGCGATAGGCGTCGTCCTCGCTCTTGGTGAGCAGGTAACGCACCGGCCCCTCGCGCCACAGCGGCGTGGGCGCGTCGAAATCCGTGACGGCGCGAGAGGCGCCGAGGGCGCCGGCCGCGGCGAGGGCCAGGGCCGCGAGGGCCGCGCAAGAGCCGCGCATCACGGTCTCCGCAAGGTGACGGGTGCCCCCATGGTAGATCGCGCGCTTCCGACCCTTCAAGGTGTTGACACCCGCGAGAGGCAATCCTATAGTACCGACACTGGCCGGACAGCCTATGTCGACGATCCGATCGCGACAGCACGAGCCGCTTCCCACTTCAGAGCCCACGATGAGCGAACCGCTGCTGACGGTCCAGGCGGGGGAAAGCCTGGTGCTGCGCATCGCCGCCATCGATCGGCAGTCCGGCGTCGCGGAAGTCACCGCCCGCTGCCGGTCGCGCGAGAATCCCGCCCTCGAAAGCGTCGGCCGCTGGTCGCCCCGCATGTCGGGCGGTCCGGTGGACGATCGCTATTTCCCGGTCGTGGTCCCGATTCCCCGCTCCTCACCCTCGGGGACCTGGGAGCTGCACGAGGTCACTCTCTGCGACGGGGAAGGAAACGCCAGGACCAGCCTGCCGGGGAGGGACTTCGATGAGATGCTGTTTCGCGTCGAGGGGCGGGAGGGCGTCGACCACACGCCGCCTCGTCTTCTGGGCATCAAATTCGGGACGGCCTGAGGGCCGTCGCCGGCCCCGCACCCTCTCAGGACTTCGCCTTCTTCTCCTGGATCTCGACTTTCTTGATCGTGACGTCCTTGATCGGGCGGCTGGCGGCGCGTGGCGCGCTGCCGACGGTCGGCAGGTTCGTGATCGCCTTGACGGTGTCGAGGCCCTCGACGACCCGCCCGAACACCGTCACGCGGGCATCGAGGTCGGGCAGCGCCGTGGCCGCGATCATGAAGATGCTCCCCGACTCGTCTGCGCCGGTCTGCGAGTTCCGCACCTGAGCCACGACGCCCGGGAGGACCTTGAGCCCGTTCGGCTCGGGCACGACGTTATAGCCGGGGGAGCCGCGCTCGTCGCCCGTCGGCGACCCGCCGAAGATCATCTCGCCCTTGACGATGCGGTGGAACAGGAGACCGTCATAAAATTTGAGGTTGGCGAGATCGATGAAGTTCCTGGTGTGAAAGGGCGCGAGATCCTTGTAGAACTCGAGGACAATTCTTCCGAAGTCGGTTTCGATGACGGCCTGATAGTCCTTGTCGGGGTCGTACTTCTTGATGATGCGCGTCGCCAGGCTCTGCTCGGGCATGCCGGCGCCCGACCAGGTGATGCGGTAGGTGCCGATGGCGCTCATCTTCGGGAAGAGCAGGTTCAGGTCGACGATCTTTCCGAAGTAGCTGTTCGGCTCCAGGATTTTCGGCTGACCGTCCTTCAGAAGCGCCGGGACCTTGGACTTCTCCAGCTTCTTCCCCTGGCTGTCGAACACCTGGAACCCGGCCTCGATGTCGAGCCCGGGATTGGTCCAGGACGTGGCTCCTTCGTTCTTCAAGAGGAAGGACACCTGCGTCGGGTCGCCCGAATACGAGAACCGGCCCGCGGTTTCGATGTGGACGTAGAGCTTGGAAGCGTCCTTGGGAGCATCCTCGGCGCGCGCCGGAGCCGGCAGAGTGAGAAGGGCGCCGGCGACGGCGACGAACAGGGGAACCAGGACGCCGGCCAGGCGCGCGGCCGGCCCCGCTCGCTTGATCTGGGGACACGCAATCATCTGTCGCACCTCATCACTGACGCTGGATTTTTTTGCGGCGACCGGAGCCCGTCGGCAAGACCCGGAACACTGCCCCTCAAACAATGACGCGCGGCAACAGGGCCGCGCGCCCGGATCATGCTACGACAGGACGGAGGGGCTGTCAAACGGCCCGCCTGGCGCACCCGGCCGACAATCAACCACCGACCAACAACAGCATGACAAAGAGCGGATACGACAGCCCCTCCCCGAACGCCGGACCGAGAATCGCCGCGGACAGGGAGCCGAGAAGCGCCATGAGGACGATGCCGGCCGCGATCGCGGAGCGCCGGCGGCTCGGACGAGCCACCGGGAAACGTCGCACGCACGATCCGTCCCATTCAGGAC
>DATFVU010000333.1:0-3256 GCA_035260145.1 Candidatus Polarisedimenticolia bacterium
GGGTCTCGCGCCGGATGAAATCGACCAACAGCGCGGCTGCGGCCACCGCATCGAAAGCCAGCTCCGCCGGGAGGTCGAGGGTGGGGGACGAACTCCACGCGATCACGCACAGAGCCTAAGCCGTTGGCGGGAAGGGTGTCAACGAGGCCGCGCCCCGACCCGCCGGCCGGCGGGCCCGTCGGGCGGCCGCTCCCGGCGCACGGCGCGCCACACGCGGCTTGCTGGGAGGGAGGCCGGCCGGTATAATCCGTGCGACAGTTTTCAGTCGCCGACGTACCGGGCATCGAACGCAGGGAATCTCGAAATGATTCAAGCGACACAGCTGCGCGCCGGCATGGCCATCCTGCACGAGGGAAACCTGTGCCGGGTTCTGAGCGTGCAGCACATCACACCCGGCAACTGGCGCGGGATGGTGCAGACCAAGCTGCGCAATCTGAAATCCGGGAACAGCTTCGAGTACCGGTTCCGGTCGGAGGACCGGGTGGAAAAGGCGGACCTCGAGGAGCACGAAATGGAATTTCTGTACGCCGCCGGCGACGACTTCCATTTCATGAACACGGACACCTACGAACAGGTCGCGATCACGCGCGAGGACCTCGGCCAGGCGGTCGACTACCTCGTCCCGAACACCAAGGTCCTGGTGGAGTTCTACGAGCACCGCCCGGTGGGAGTCGAGCTCCCGGTCACGGTCGACCTGCGCGTGGTCGAGACCCAGCCCGGAATGAAGGGCGCGACGGCCTCCAACAGCGGCAAGCCGGCGGTCCTCGAGACCGGTCTTCAAGTGATGGTGCCGCAGTTCGTCGACGTGGGAGAAGTCGTGCGCGTCGACACCGCCGAGGGGAAGTACCTCGAACGGGCGAAATAACCCGTGGGGGTCGACCGGCTGGCGCGATTCCGCACCGGCGGCCGAACCTTTTATGCTCTGCTGGTCGGCGAGGACCGGGCCAGAGAGATCCACGGCGACCCTTTCGCCGGGGATGGCGAGCCCGCTTCGGCCTGGGACGTCGACGAAGGGGAGCGGCCGACCTCCTCCTGGGAGCTCCTGACCCCCTGTCTTCCCTCCAAAATCATCGGCGTCGGCCGCAACTACGGCAAGCACGCCGCGGAGCTGGGGCACGACCTGCCACGCGAGCCTCTGCTGTTCCTGAAGCCGCCCTCGTCGCTCCTGCCGCACGGCGGGACGATCCTGCTGCCGGAAGACAGCCGCCGGGTCGATTTCGAGGGGGAGCTCGGCGTCGTGATCGGCAGAGAGGCGAGGCACGTCCCGGAGGAGCGCGCCCTCGACTACGTTCTCGGATACACCTGCGTCAACGACGTCACGGCGCGGGACCTCCAGGCACAGGACGTGCAATTCAGCCGTGCCAAGGGGTTCGATACATTCTGCCCGTGCGGTCCCGCGATCGCCATCGGGCTCCGGCCGGACGGTTTGGTGGTGGAGACCCTCGTGAACGGCGCGAAACGGCAGTCGTCACCGGTGTCGAGCACGATCTTCGGAGTCGCCCGGCTCGTCAGCGCCATCTCGCGCATCATGACTCTCCGGCCGGGAGACCTGATCGCAACGGGAACGCCGGAGGGCGTGGGGCCCTTGAAGCCGGGGGACGAGGTGACCGTATCGATCGAGCCGATCGGCCGGCTCACCAATCGCGTGGGTGCTGCACGGGGCGACGTCCGGGCGTCTTGAGCAACTACGCGAGCGAAAGAGCCTCGCCCTCCGCGCGCGAGGCGCGCGGCGGTCGGCGCAGGCGGCGTGCCTGGAATCGCGCCACGGGATCGCGCGGATCGAGGGCGTGGGCGCGCTCGAACGAGACGGCCGCATCGGGTCGACGTTTCATGCCGAGCAGCGCCGTCCCGAGAAGCGTGTGGGCGAGAGGAAAGGCGGGAACAAGATCCGCCGCCGCCCGGTAGTGCTCGGCCGCCTCCGAGAATCGTCTTCGGCGCGCCGCCAGGGCGCCGAGACGGAGCCGGGCCCAGAGCGATCGCGGGTGCGAGCGCAGGATCGCCTGATACTCCTCGCGGGCGCGGCCGAGGGCGCCGCGACGCTGCCAGTACTCGCCGACGGACAGGCGGAGGGCGTAACAGTCCCCCACCAGGGCGCGCTGGGCCGTGAAATCGTCCGGTCCGTACGCCCAAAGACGGCCGCTGCGCCGCAGCGCGGCCGCGATCGTTCGGATCGATCGTCGCGTCCATGGGTCCTTGCGCACGAAGTATGCCTCGCCACGATCGCGCACCCAGAATGCGTCGTCCAGGCCGAAACGCGCCTTCGCTTCGCCGTAGAGCGCCGTGCCGGGATAGACCGTCATGGGGGACACCAGGCCGTCGTGCGGGCGTATCTCTTCGATGAGCCCCAGCGTCGCGGCGAGATCGGCGTCGCCCTCCGAGTCGATCCCGGTGATCAGATAGACGGACAGGCCCAGCCCGACGCGGCGCGTGGCGTCGGCCGCGGCGCGGATCTGATCGATCGTGATCCCCTTGTTCAGACGTTGCAGCATGCGCGGCGAGCCGGACTCCACGCCGTATTGGATGTGGGTGCAGCCGGCCCGCCGCATCCAGGCCAGGCGCTCGACGTCCACGGCGTTGACCCGCGATTGGCAGTCCCACAGAAGGTCGATCTTCTGATCGATCAGCATCCGACAGAAGTCGATGACGCGCCTCTTGTTGACCGTGAACGTGTCGTCACGGACCGAAACGTAGACGACACCGTGCCGCTCCCGCAGCAGCCGGACCTCCTCGATCATGTTCTCGGCCGACCTGAAGCGAAGAGAGCGCCCCCAGAATTCCGGGGACGAGCAGAACGTGCACGCGGCGGGGCAGCCGCGCGACGTGATCACGAACTCGAACTGCGTGACCGGATCGACGCCGATCATGGACGGCTCCGAGGCCGGGTGCGGGAGTCGATCGAGGTCCATGATCACCGGCCGATCCGGCGTGTCCAGGAGGGCGCGGCGCCTTTCGCCGGCGCCGTCCGCCGGAACGCCCACCGCGTCCCGGTAGGTAATGCCCGCGATGCGCGCGAGATGCTGGCGGGGCTCCCTCCGTTCGAGCATCCGCACCAGGTCCAGCATCGTCTCCTCTCCCTCCCCGCGAACGACGATATCCACTTGAGGATAGCTTTGGAGGAGCGCGTGCGGCAGATGGCTGGCGTGCGGTCCGCCCGCCACGATGAAGCACGCCGGATTGGCCGCGCGCGCGAGCCCGGCCAGCCGCATCGCTTCGTGGCGGTTGAACGTGAACACCGACACCCCCAAGATATCGGGGC